>JANXWW010000399.1 GCA_025350945.1 Burkholderiales bacterium | reverse complement strand
CGCCGATGTGCAGCGCCACATTACCGGCGGCAAACAATGCACGCGCCTCGCACTCACCTGGGCGAATCGCGTGTCATTTGTGCTCACCGAATCGTTCACGATCAAACGCGTTGCACCAGTTGATATTGTCAGTGAAGGCAGCGAGGCCGCCCCGCAAAACGATGAAGAACGATTCGATGCCGATACCATCATGATGACGGGGGAGCTGGCGGGGCTGATTGATGATTTGATTGAGGGGTTGGGTGGCGTGGCGCAGTGAATAACGAATAATTTTTGAGTAAAAAAATGCAATACTCGAAAAGTAAATCTATAAGGTAATTTTTGTTGGCTTCGATAGACGCTAAGCCACGAACTGGCCGCTTAGCTTACACTTGGTCATGCAAAAATTCTTCAAACAATAACGATCATTCCATACTGCCATGTCATACGATTATTCTTCCAGCGACCGCCAGCTAAATCTGCCAAACCCATTCAAAATCGAAAATATTTTTCTGGGTATTTCTGCTTTTGTGGTGGGCGGGTTAGGTTTGACGCTGTTATTTTTGGCGCGTGCCAACATCAATGCTCAAGCAGCCTATGGACAATATCTGGCGCTTGCTGCCGGTGTTGTATTGATCGTCATCGCGGTTAAGCTGGCGTTCAATGCGCTCACACAGCTACGCTTTTTTTTCGGTCGTGGACGGCCGATGTCGTTGGCACCTGATCTTGCGCCACAGCAGGTTGGTGAATCGGGTGAGGCGAATGAATTAAAGGAAACGCTTCGCCAGCAAGCACTGGTTTTTCCTGAGCCCCGAGGCGCGCTTTCAGGCCTGCTTTATAGCTATGTGCCGAATCTGATTTATGCGCCGAGCCCGCTGCAAGGACTGGCAAATCGTCAATTCAAAAATGCGATCACGATGATGGTGTTACTGCTATCGCTTATTTTCGCGCTGTTGTTTGGGCGCGTCGGTGCCGATAACGATAGCTGGCAACGTGTAACGCAATGGATTGGATTGGCTTACCTGGGTTATGTTTTGGTCATTCTGATGCAGCCCAGCGGCAAGATGTTGAATGCGCAAAAAATCCAGGCTGAGCTTTCACCAAAAAGTTTGGTGATTGCCATCGTGTTTGCGATTGTCGGCCCGGTGGTTTTATTGATGCTGGCGAAATTTTTACCCATAATTCGCGGCATATCGCCTTATCCCGCAGTCTTCGTTGCGATGGGGGTTGCGCTACTGATTTATGGTTTGTTTTTTATCACGCTGATACGTCAAGTGAGCCGGCCGCCACAAACCAATGTTGCCAATAAACAAGACTCGTGGAATATCAATTGTCACCCTGGGCAAATTATGGGCGAGCTGGATCGCGCCTTGCAGGAAATCTGGGAAGAAAAAATTCCTAATCGATGCTACTTGCGGCAAGATGCAAATGTAGACATGAATGCAAAGGCGGGTAAATTTACCGCGGAGATTGTTGAGGAAACACAGCCATTCCCGACGATGCGTGAATCATTATCGTTTGGGATGGCGTTATCGAATCCGCGTTATGGCTTGCTCGTGTTGCTTGATACAGTGGGTACTTTGCTGTGGTGTTTGGCCGCAGGTGCTGTGTATGCATTTGGTCGCGCTATGATGAGTTCGGGCGCGGTGGACACGAGCGTTCAGCCCAATACATTTCTGCTTTACGCAACCATTTTTGGCGCGCTGGCTTCATTCTCTTTTCTTGCCGCCAGCGAGCTATGGATGCGTTTTGAATTTAGCTCGCGTATTGTCTGGCTTCAGCTTGAAGGCCAATACACCACGACGCGCTTGGACCACGGCAATCAGCTAAACGATACGATACGCTCCTCTACTAATGTCATTAAAATTGAATCAATGACCTATCGGCTGTGGTGTGCAAATATTACCTCAACGACTTTCGGCAAAGATGCGGCGCGGCACATTATGGCAATGGCAGGTGATGCAAATTTTGCGGAAACAATGACGGTCAGACTCAAAGAGTTTGCACTCAACCAGGCCAATATTTTTGCGCCCACTTCTCGTGGCGATCTAGAGCGCCATACCGCGCTCGCCGCGCTGAACCAGACCTCGCGTGACCTACTGGCTTTGAACAAATCCACCGCGCAGGTATCACCTTCTGATGCATCGCCTGCAATTAAGGTGCTGGCGACACTGTTGGCGCATTGCCCCGCATGTGGTGCGGGGATAGATGTCGCAAACTCCTTTTGCGCGGAGTGTGGTCAAAAATTGAAAACGGATTAAGGCTCCCGGCGTATTTCAACTTAGATTAAATTCTTTTTGTGTGAGCAAGAGACAACAGGCTGACGGCGCAGCAACATAAGCGTGAGCACAAAAGCTGCGATCCACAACGTTTCGATCATGATTAATGCCATCGGTTTCCAGCCTGCTTCGGTGAGTTACTGTGCGCTGGGTTTCATTCCGCCCGTCTAGACTAATTGTTTTCTGCTGCGGTTTTTGTTTTAGTAGTGGCTACAGAATTTGTTGCAGTTTCGCGTAACCGCTTTAGCGCTGCTTTACAGACCGCATCTTTATTGCGTTTGCCCACGGCAATGACTAGCACGATAAGCTTTGTATCCACTACGCGATAGATCAATCGATAGCCCTGTTTGAGCAGTTTGATTTTGTAGCAGCCAATTAAATCTCCGCGAAGTGCATTGTCTGCAACATGCGGGTTTTCCAGCCTTGTCTTTAGCGCTGTGCGCAGCGGTTCTTTGACCGAGCCATCAAGTTGATTCCATTCGGCGCGCGCGCTGTTCTCAAATGCGAGTTGATAAAGTGAGGCGACAGCAGATGCGCCTGCCTTTTTAGATGGCATCAATATCAATTATTTTGTAGTTTCCTTTTTCTGCGTTGGCAATACGTTGGTGTAGCAACGGCATTAATTGCGCATCTTCGACCTCATCAATTAACGCTTCAAATAATCTCGGATCGACCAAATAAAAAGCCGCTTTATTATGGTTCAACGCAGCGACTGGTTCATCGCCAGCATCGCGCAATACCTTTGCCGGGTTTTTCTTGAAGTCACTCATGCTGATAGTCAAGTTGCTCAGTAGAGATTGCATTTTTGTACCCCGCGCCTATAAATGGCACTTTTGTTAGCACATAATTCAGAGCCGTTAAAAGAGCTTTTTATGCGCCCTTAGTCTTCATGATCATGCTCATCATGCAGCCCCGTGTTCAATAATGTCCGCGCTTCAAAAATCACTTCTGATGCGGTGAGGCCATGTGGTCCCATGCCGTGATGGGCGGCGCAATCGGCGGCGGCTCCGTGGAGATAGACGCCCAGTTTGGCGGCGTTGAGGGGCGTTAAACCCTGTGCTAAAAATGCGGCAATCATGCCCGATAGCGCGTCACCCATGCCGCCTGAGGCCATGCCAGGATTGCCGGTGGTGTTGATGAAGTAATCGCCTTCGGGTGTGGCGATGACGGTGCCGGCACCTTTTAAAACGACGATGGCATTGGCGCGTTTTGCAATGCTGAGTGCTGCGTTGATGCGGTCTGCTTGTACGTCGTCCGTTGTGATTTTTAGCAAGCGTGCCGCTTCGCCAGGGTGGGGCGTCAGGATAATATTATTTTTTAAGCACAAGGCGGGGCGGTCACTTTCAGCCATTTTTGCTTCATTAACCGCTCCAGTGCTAGCGTTTGTATGTTCAATATTAACGAATGCCAGTGCATCCGCGTCGATGAGAACGGGTTTTTTTGTCGCTAAAATTTCGGCCAGTAATGCCTTCACGGGCTTACCTTCACCGGCACCCATGCCGATGGCAAATGCGGTGATGTTTTTGTCTTCTGCCACGTCCGCCGCGCGACGAATCATGATTTCTGGATTGATCGCATCAAACGAAATCGCCTCGGCTGCGATCAAGCCCGCATACACTTTGCCCGGCCCCATGTGCAGTGCGGCGCGTGCGGCAAGCACAGCGGCACCGACCATACCTGCTGCGCCGCCGATAATGCCGACGTTGCCATAAGTGCCTTTGTGCGAGTTGTTGCGGCGCTCGATGATGAGCTCGGCCATGTCGTGTTCAGTGAGCAGGCTTCCATTGCTTTCTGGCAAATCCACATCGAGTGAATCGATAAATATTTTGCCGCAATAATCTTTTCCATCTGCGGTGTAGAGCCCCGGTTTTGCGCCGACGAATGTAATCGTGGCATCAGCGTTAATCGTATCGGTGAAGGCGACA
>JANXWW010000398.1 GCA_025350945.1 Burkholderiales bacterium | reverse complement strand
CGCCGATGTGCAGCGCCACATTACCGGCGGCAAACAATGCACGCGCCTCGCACTCACCTGGGCGAATCGCGTGTCATTTGTGCTCACCGAATCGTTCACGATCAAACGCGTTGCACCAGTTGATATTGTCAGTGAAGGCAGTGAGGCCGCCCCGCAAAACGATGAAGAACGATTCGATGCCGATACCATCATGATGACGGGGGAGCTGGCGGGGCTGATTGATGATTTGATTGAGGGGTTGGGTGGGGTGGCGGAATAACGTAATGACGCAGTGACGCAATGAATAAACGGAATCAATGGCCTATGTTCACGCCGACTCAAACAAACGCGTCAGCACAAACTCGCGATGACCCAACGCTTCAGCAGCGGTGTGGCGGCCATTCGCCGTGCGCAGCATGGATTCCAGCAATTTGTCGCCTGCCTGGTCGAGCGTGATTTCGCGTTGCAGCAGGCCTGAGGTATTCACATCAATATGCTCGCTCATCAGCCTCACCGTGCGTGGGTTTGCACAGATTTTTATCACGGGCACAATGGCGTTGCCGATCACATTGCCTTGCCCTGTCGGAAAGAAGTGCAAGGCGTATCCAGAAGCCGCGCACAGTGTCACCATCTCGGCTGCCGCACTGGACGAATCCATAAACCAGAGGCCCGGATGAGACGGCATTTCGGCCTTGTCGATCACGCCATCAACGGTGCATTTCTTGCCGATCTTCTGGATGTTGCCGAGCGCTTTTTCCTCAATTGTGGTGAGGCCACCAGCGATATTGCCTTTGGTCGGCTGGCTGTCGGATAGGTCGCTCGTCTTGTGGCGGTTAATCATGTCCTGATAGCGGTTGAACATGAACATGAACTGATCGGCGACTTCAGGCGTTTTGCAGCGCGCTGCGACGATTTTTTCGCCACCCGTGATTTCACTAGTTTCGCCAAAACATAAATAATTGCCCAGCGGATGCAGCTTGTCGAACGCATTGCCCACGGTGGGGTTGGCACCGCAGCCGCTGGTGGTATCCGACTCGCCACACTTGGTGGAGATCCAGAGTTCGGAGATCGCGCAGGCTTCGCGCTGTTTTTCGCTCGCCCATTGCACGTATTCGCGCGCGGCTTTGCTGGCGCGCAGGATGGTGTCGTGGTCGCCGTGGCCTTCAATACCAAAGCCAACCACGGGCTTGCCGGTGGTGGCGATGCCGTCCACCACTTTTTTGGTCCAGCCATCTTCAATACCGATAACGACCACTGCCGCCACATTGGGATTACAGCCCGCACCAATCAACGTGCGGAAATGCAAATCCAGATCGGCACCGAATTGCAGACGACCATAAGGATGTGGAATCGCCATCGCACCCTTGATGTTGTGCGCGACGGCTTCAGCGGCGGCGTTCGATAAATCATCGAGCGGCAAAATAATGACGTGGTTGCGTACGCCGACGCGGTTATTTTCGCGGCGATAGCCTAAGAAAGTTGTGTTCTTGTCAATAACGGACATGGTTAAATTTCCTTTTTACCAGCGTTTGGTTTTAATGTTTTGCACGTGAGCGTGTTCCCCGGCTTTGATCGGGGCGACGACTTTACCCATGTCGATTCCATACTTCCAAACGGTGTCGCCCACAGCCATGTCTTTGAGTGCCACCTTGTGGCCGATGGGAATATCCTGTTTGGCCGTGATCTCGATCATACGATCTTCATCCATGATCCAGCCCTTCAAAACCATACTGGCCGTAACACCTTCGACCACCACCACGGCAACCGTGTCTTTGGCATCGTGTAATACAAAATGAATCATGTGCTTGTTCCTCTCATTATTTGCAGGAATTCGGTATGGGGAAACTGTATTTTCTAAGGTTGCAAGATGATTTTTGCGGCGCAGCGGATTTAACTCGGTCACCGTGATGCGCGCAACGCCTTCTCCGGTTTTTTCTTGAAATCACTCATGATCATGCTCATCATGCAGCCCCGCATTTAGCAACGCCCGTGCTTCAAAAATCACTTCTGACGCGGTAAGACCATGCGGCCCCATGCCGTGATGGGCGGCACAATCGGCGGCGGCCCCGTGGAGATACACGCCTAGTTTTGCGGCGTTGAGTGGCGTGAGGCCTTGCGCTAAAAACGCGGCGACGATGCCGGAGAGTGCATCGCCCATGCCGCCGGAAGCCATGCCGGGGTTGCCAGTGGTGTTGATGAAATAGTCGCCTTCCGGTGTGGCAATTACGGTGCCCGCACCTTTTAAAACAACGATGGCACCGGCGCGTTTTGCAACGCTGAGTGCCGCGTTGATGCGATCTGCTTCAACCTCAGCGGTGGTGATTTTAAGCAGGCGCGCGGCCTCACCGGGGTGAGGCGTCAGGATAATATTATTTTTTAAACTCAATTCAGGACGGGCGTTTTCAGCCATTTTAGCTTCATTAACCGCACCAGTGCTCGTGTTTGTATGTTCAATATTGACGAAGGCGAGGGCATCTGCATCGATGAGAACGGGCTTTTTTGTGGCTAAAATTTCAGCCAACAATGCCTTCACCGGCTTACCCTCACCGGCACCCATGCCGATGGCGAATGCGGTGATATTTTTGTCTTCGGTCACACCCGCTGCGCGACGAATCATGATCTCTGGATTGATCGCGTCAAACGAAATCGCATCGGCTGCAATTAAGCCCGCATACACTTTGCCGGGCCCCATGTGCAGTGCGGCGCGCGCGGCAAGCACGGCGGCACCGACCATGCCAGATGCGCCGCCGATAATGCCGACATTGCCGTAGGTGCCTTTGTGCGAGTTATTGCGACGCTGAACAATCAGTTCGGCCATGTCGTGTTCGTTAAGCAAACTTCCCTTGCTTTCTGGCAAATCCACATCGAGTGAATCGATAAATATTTTGCCGCAATAATCTTTTCCATCTGCGGTGTAGAGCCCCGGTTTTGCGCCGACGAATGTAATCGTGGCATCAGCGTTAATCGTATCGGTGAAGGCGACA
>JANXWW010000392.1 GCA_025350945.1 Burkholderiales bacterium | reverse complement strand
TGGAATATCTGCTGGTGACTGAGTTGGCAGACTACCAATCGATTGAGCCATATGATTTTTTATACTCGATCATTGTTCTTCAGCACAACACGCCGCCGGTTCAGAAATTTATTATCGATAACCTAGCGAAAAAAATAAGGCTCGGAGGCGGATGTTTTTTTCAAACACCGGCGTGGCTGCCTTCATATTCTTTTTCAGTCGCGCAGCATTTGACGACCGAGGAAAAAGGATTCGAGATGCACGCCATTCCGATGCCGACGGTATTGCGCGTTCTGCATAGCCAAGGCATCAGGATTCTCGACATTTCTCCTGATCACTGGACCGGGCTCGCTGGTTCTTACACTTACTTTGGAGATAAGCCTTTGTTGGGCGCCACGTAAACGCAATTAGTAGCGAACATCCTCCTCTCCCGCGACGGGGACTAAATGTCGTTGCCTATGAGTTGACTGCTGGAAGTTCCCCAAGCGACTCAATAACGAGCATCGAAACCGAGATGCTCGACAGTGGATTTATTTCCAAACGGATTTCAAAATTCGGGGTTTCTTCTTCAATAAACACATCAAGTGAAGCGATTGTCTGTTCGGCACCGCCTTGATCTTCGAGTTCCAGCACGTCCGCTTTGCCGAGCACGACTGCACCTGTGTCGCACGCTGCTTCCATAAAGGCACCGTCTGCGCCCATAGCGCCTACCGAGCCTGTGAGTGAAACTTTATAGAGGCCACGTGACAGCCGAATGTAGGGGCCATATAGAAGACATCCCCCCTCACCAGCACTCACCACCTGATGGCCGCTGCGTTTACCCGCCTTCGTTTCCATGCGGTCGCTGCTCGCCCAAAAGCGATGTATGCCATCAGGTGAACTGGTTTTATACCAATTCCCACCGAGCACAACATCCATTAATTGTGCAGCACTTTGTTTCCATGTTTGCCAGGGAATTTGTTTCGTTTCAATTATGTTCGAAGCCGATTTTTGATTGGCTTTTGTGTTTACCTCAAGCCAATTTTTGACGCTTTCTGAAATCGTTGCGGGATCAAGTTTGTTTAGAAAATAAGTTGCATGCGCGCCTGCCACTTCACGAAAAACAGGAATATCGCGCGCAATGATCGGTAACCCGTGCTTTGCAGCTTCAATCAGCGGTAAGCCAAAGCCTTCGCCTTCGGACGGTGAAATCAAACACACGCACGATGCATACACTTTGTCCAAATATTCGTCACTAATTCCTTCAAGCCAGAATAATCTTTTGCCCAGTTCGCGATGCGTCGACAGCCAGCCGATGAGCAGATCCACGCTCCAACCGTGTTTACCAACAATAACGAGATTCACATCAAGGCCTTGCTCCCATAGCCGCTCAAATGCAGCGAGCGTTTGTAGCTGGCCCTTGCGCGGCTCAATGGTGCCGACCAGCAAGAACG
The DNA here is from genome assembly GCA_025350945.1 of Burkholderiales bacterium. Lineage (GTDB taxonomy): Bacteria > Pseudomonadota > Gammaproteobacteria > Burkholderiales > Usitatibacteraceae > UKL13-2. The sequence goes on along the minus strand of JANXWW010000392.1, from coordinate 6,931 downwards.
CTTTCCGCGACGCAATAGCATGAAGCGTATCTGCTGCATCAGCAGGCAAACCTTTACTCGGCACTGAACCTGCGAGATCGGCACCATGGTGGAACCAGCCCACTTTTAACGGACGCAATCTAGCCGGTCCAGTAAACGCTAACCATTCGATGATCTCATCCGCCACCGTACGCGAGACTGCCACGATGCCATCATGACGCGCGAGTACACTCAGCCAGCGTTCATGCTCTACATAGCTTCCTTTTTTGAAAGCCTTGGGCATCGAGATTGGCAACAGATCGTGAACAACAAAATAAACTTTTATACCCAAAAGCCGCATCTCATCGTACACAGCCTGGTGTGCCAAGATAATCCCTCGCTGGTAATCCAAGCCAAAAAACACATCTTTGTATGACCAAATCGCCGGCTCATCAACGATGTCAACACAAGCTAAATTTAGAAATTTGCAAGTAAACCTCTTTGCATATTTGTACACAAAATCAGTTCTACACAAATACACAGGCTGCACTTCATAACCAGCAGGAGGATTCGCAAGGAGTATTGACAGTATGCTGCGCACAACGCGCTGAATACCCGTTTTGGGATCCTGGTAAACCAATTCTGAGAGATCGACAAACAACTTCGGTTGACCCGATACAGGGTGATTAAACGCAATCGCGCGCGCGGTAGATAGCCAATCCTGCTCACTGGCGGCCCCATTGCGAATTAGGGAAATTCTTTGGATAATACGTTGATCAATCTCGTTATTATTTTCCGTAAAACTGCCAGATCCGACAACAGCGACTTGCTTGTTTTCCACTCGCTCTGATATTGGAAGATCCACCCATTTTTCAAACGCACCCAGCGCTTTTAAACCACTTTGCTCCCAATTAAATTTTCTAGCCTGCACCAACCCGTGTGTAATCAGTGTATCGCGCTGCTGCTCGCTGTAGAGTACCTCCGCCATTTTGTTACAGATTGAGGTTGAGTCCAGTGGGTCAAAAAGTGCTGCGGGGTTGTCGATTAACGCGCCACCGCTTGGGGTGTTGGCACCAATCACGGGGGCACCGCACGACATTGCCTCCAACGTCGCAAAACCAGCATCTTCTGCCGACGCGGGTGCAACAAAAAGTACGCATGACCGGTAGAGCTGGATTAACGCGTCACCAGAAATTTCCCCTGTGGCGACAACACAATCAGGCGGTAAACCAAAAAGCTGGAGTGTTTTTTCAAACTCGTTTCCAAGCTCTTCAGAGTTTTTTTCCACCACAAGCAACTGATGAGATTTCCGCAAAATCGGTGGGAGCAATGAGAACGCTTTAATCAAACGTAATAAATTATTTTTGTCACCCGTTGCGTCCGCGCACATCACCATTGAACGGGTAATGCCTAATCGCTTTTTTAAGCGATCAACGAATGTAGCTGAGATTTTACCAGGCACAAATTGCGGCCCTACGGCGGCACCAAAATTGGCGCAACGATCTTGCGAAACGCCCAGCCGCTCACCTATTGTTGTTTTTGCTGATGCGGTGACACCAAAAAAGAAATCCGCGCGCTTTAAATGCTGTAGCTGCGCCCGATAAAAAACCTCATATGGATCAGCAGATCTCGGCGTTGCGCTATCGTAAAAAGAAGGAGGCGACTGATAAACGGTAACGGCCGTGCGAATCTCACTTCGCGCGGCACCAACACTATGAACGGCATTGTTGTCAAAGCCTTCAAACATTCCTGTTACATGCACAATGTCTGGCTGCAGGCTGGCAAGAAATTCTTCGCGAAGGATTTCCGCAGCTTTACGCCGCCATTTGTCTTCTTTCCGCGCAGCCGAAGCGGGCGTAGGCATGCCCCATACACGAATGTTGTCCTGCGAAATTAAATCGTCAAACGCAGCACGAATCGGCTCGATAGTCTTGGTGAAACTGCCATTGAGGGCAATGATGATTTCATGCTCGCCTCTTAACTTTGCCATGGTTTGCGCTAACGACATGCTATGGCCGCCCGCGCCGTGCGTGAGGCTGTTGGCTTGCGCACCCTGAAGGTCAATTACCAATCGCATTTCGTTAAACCCTTTAACATCTTTTTAGTCTAGTGCGCCGCATCAGAAAGCTGCTGGAGTTGCAACGCTATATTTCGCTCGCGCTTCGAAAGCCGCTTGAGATTCTCTGCCAAAGTTTGAGCAGCAACTAAATCATCATCAGCCAGGCTCGGTAATGTTTCACCCGCCAACTCGTTCGCCACGCCTTTAACAATATGGATTGGATTTTGTGGGCTTGGTAGTTTTTTTGGATTTTCCGCCTTATTTGCATGCGACCGCTGTAGCGCGCTGAGCGCATCAACAATGCGACTTGCCAACGACTCGATTTCCTGTCCAAGCCTGTCAATTTCGACAGTGTTGTTTTGTTGATGCTGCAACGATATTTGCTCAGCTTTTCTTAGCGCGGTTGAAAGCGCCTCTTCGCGTATCGCCAACGATTCCTGCTGTTCGTTTAGCTGTAGCAAACGCATTTCCAAAGACTGCTGATTCTTTTGAAGTGACCGCGAGGCGACGCTGAACGGCCACAGCCTCCAAATGCCGTTACCAAATTCATCTTGCGAATTCGTTGGGGGTAGTGGTTGAGTATTTGACATAGGCCCTCGTAAAATCAAACAGAAATATTTGCAGATACGCCAGATGTGTACGCTGCGATAAAACGATTAAAACTACTTGTCTGCAAAGATCGCTTCGACCTTTTCACGATTCGACGCCATTGCCATCGCAATTTCCATTAACTCTTCATTTTTGAGCGTGGCAATATCTTCAAGCTGAAGAATCTTCTTCACAGCATCTTCCAAATCTGTAGTTGAGCGGAAGTTGTTCTTTTCTTGCGCGGCACCATTTTTTATCTGCTTGGCTTCTGAAGCAGCGTTCCGCTTGGCATGCAATTCAAATGCATCTAAAACTTTATCAGCAGATTGCTCCCACGAAAATTTTTTCGCCTGCTCTAGGCCGCGTTCGCGAAGCGCTTGTAAAAAACCAGGATCAGTCAGCGCCTGATTTATTTTTGCTGCAATTCGTTTTGGACTTGACGGGTCAAACAACGCTTCCGACCAGCCAATCACTTCTGGAATGCTGGTGACGTTTGAGCCAATGGTGGCTGTTCCGCACGACATGGCCTCCAGCGCTGGCAGGCCGAAGCCTTCTGCGAACGAAGGCAAAACAAACAAATGGCACAGGTTATAAAGCGCCACCAAATCAGCATCCACAATATGGCCGGGGAAAACAACTTCATCACGATCAAGACCGGATTTTTTGGCCAACTGATTAAAATTACGAATCTGCTCCTCTGAGCCATTGCCCACAATAACCAGCTGATAATCTTTGCGTAAATCACGCGGCAACAACGCAAACGCCTCGATCAAGCCTGCTTGATTTTTGCGCTTGTCAAAGCTGGCGGTATACATCAAAAACTGCCGAGTGATGCCATAGCGGGTCAATATCCGCGCCGATCTTTCCGGGTCTGGAATCATCGGTTGAAAACGCTCGTCTGCTGCGGCTGAAACGTTAACCACTCTCTCTGGCGGAGTACCCAAAAGATCGATTCCTTCGAGCCTCGAGAATTCAGAATTCGCCAATAACAAACCGGCTTTTTTTATACTGGCAATTTTTCGGCAATAGTAATCTTGGTGTCTGCCGTCAGGCAGGTAAATTGCACTTTGTATCAGCGGAATCAAATCGTGGAGCGTGACCGCCGTTTGATCGCCGGGAAAGTATTGTCCAACCGATGTTACTACGTCTTCAACGAAGCCTTCGAACAAACTCAGGATATGAACAAAGTCTGGTTGCAACGCGCGTAAAAAATCCTCGCGAATAAATTCCGCCGCACCCACCCGCGCGCGGCCCGCAGAGCGCATATCGATGCGCGGCAACGATTTGAAGACTTGAATATGATCGTTCGGCACAAGCCCATCAAATGCACGCCGCATTTCGGGAATACTGCTGGGCAAAAGCCCACTCAGCGCAATCCAAATTTCATGCTGACGCGGGCGCGCGGTCATGGCCTGCACCAACCCCATGGAATATCGCCCGATGCCAGATAACTTGCTGCCGGATTGGCAGCTTTGGAGATCAATGACGATGCGCATCAAGCACCGCCTTCGCTACGTTCGACAAGACCGTTCTTGATCTGGAAGTAAATGTCGCGCGCAAGCGGGCCGAGCTGATTCAGCTTAAGCGCGCGCTTTTTCTCTGGTTGCATGGTTACGACACGCTCCGTTTGTACCGCAGGCGAGCTCTGTACGCGCGATAGCTGGGTACGAAAACTTCGGCTCATTTGCATGATCTGATTTTCTATCGTTTGAATTCTTTGCTTCGCCACTGCTTGTTCTAGCTGCTGAAGCCGCAACGCGGCCGCAGCGCCCAGCAAGGGACGCTGCCGCGCTTTAGTATCTTCATTAATTGAATCAAGACGATGGAAAAATGCCATGCGAGCTTTGCGTTCATCTGAAGAACTAAATCCGCGCACAACCTCTTGCCGCGAAATTCCTGACGTCATGCGTTGCAAATAATTTTGCAACCCACTGAAGTCTGCCGCACGCCCCAACATGATTTGGTACAAACCGTAAACAAACTCGCGATTATTTCGCGCCATTAGCTCCGCCATTGAGGCAGGTAGGTCGGGCACAATTTCAACTTCTTCTTCAGTGCCGCTATTGCTGGTAGCTCCAGAAAATTTCTCACCGTTACCAGTCTGTGCAAATTGGTCAAGCTCGCGCGCCATTGCGAATCGGGATTTGAACTCTTCTGACTGACGCAGCTCATTCAAAACTTGCAGCCGGTCTAAGCCGTCGAGCAACGCCGCAACATAATGTTTGAGCGCACCTTGGTCAACGGGCCGAATAAACAGCGTTTGATACGCGCAACACACGAACGCGTAATCCTCGTGCGCAAGCAACTCTTCAATCGTTTTGGCCGCATCCACACCACGAATGTATGCGCCGTGTGCCTGCCCCTCTTCCGAACGGCGAAGCTGTTGGAGCACATCAATGCGCGACATTCCTTCAGACAACAGCGCGGTATATATATCAAGCCCATCATTATCGGCTGACCGTCCGAGCATGGCCCAGTACGCATTACCGACAAACTCTTTGTCATCACCCTCCAGCAATTGGCCCAAGGTAAAAAATATACTTGGTACGGGCGTAAAGACAAATGCTGGTTCGATTTGAGATGCATTCACCATAAATTATTAACAAAATTTTGAAATAAAAAACAAGCGATAGCTAAGATGATTCGTACATCCAGCGCAAAGTCTCATGTAAAGGAATTGAAGCAATTTTACCAATCGCGCTTTCCAGCTTTTGGCGGGACCCTACTAATTTTTTCACTTCGTTCGCACGAACGAACGCCGGGCTTACACGGATTTCGGGCGAATGGCCTGAAATTTCGCGCATCATTTCAATTGCCTCAAGCAGGCTGTGACCAACGCCAGAACAAATATTAAAAACGTCACCGCTAGTCGTGTTTGAATCGCGCTGTAGCAGGCGGCGATAACAGGCGACCACCGTTCGCACATCTGAAAAATCACGAACGACATCAATATTGCCAAGCTCAATGACTGGTGCACGGCGCTTAAAATGATCCACTATCTTGGGCAATAGAAAATTGATTGACTGTCCTGCGCCAGTGTAATTAAAAGGACGTACCATCGAGATCGGCAGTTTGCCAATCCACAAACGCGCCATGTATTCCATTGCCAGTTTGCTTACGGCGTAATCATTAGCAGGCGCAGCAGAAATATGCTCACTGATTACTTCAATTTCTGCATTGCCATAAACATTTGCGCTGCTCGCCAATAACACTGCACTGGGTGACTTTGGTAATTTAGATGCAGCCTCAAGCAAATTACGCGTACCGACGACGTTTGTACGATAAATCGCATCAATATCTCCGTGCGCAACAAACGAAATTGCCGCGAGGTGAATCACCACATTTGGCTGTGCGCGATTCACTGCAGTTTCAACGCTTTTTAGATCATTTAAATCGCAACTAAAAATGCGCTCATCATGCTCGCGCGACTCACCTGCGGCGAGCCCAAAAACATCATAACCGGCCAACCTCAAGTCGTCCGCCAAGTAACGTCCCGTGAAACCTTCAACCCCCGTAATTAATGCTCGCACCATTTCAAAAAGATGTGCCGGTTTCGTTTCGACGAATATCCGCTTCCACCATCATCTGACAAAGCTGTTCGAGTGTTGTCTTAGGCTCCCAACCGAGCTCTCGCTTCGCTTTGGACGCGTCCCCAATTAATAGCTCTACTTCAGCAGGACGATAAAATTTTGGATTAACGCGCACTAAAGTCTTGTTGCTCTTGCAATCAATCGCTAACTCGTTTTCGGCTGACCCTTGCCAAGCCAAATCATAGCCAGCCGCTTTACCTGCCATGGTCACAAAATCTCTAACGGTCTCGGTACGATTGGTTGCGAGAACATAGGTGTCCGGTTTATCGGCTTGCAACATGCGCCACATGCCATCCACATATTCTTTTGCGTAGCCCCAGTCGCGCTTCGCATCCATATTGCCAAGCTCTAGGACATCTTGTTTGCCGAGTCTGATCTTGGCAAAGCTATCAGTAATTTTTCGAGTAACAAACTCACGCCCGCGTAGAGGCGATTCGTGGTTAAACAAAATACCACTAGCGCCAAAAATGTTATAGCTCTCGCGATAGTTGATAGTCATCCAATGCGCGTAAAGCTTGGCTATGCCATAAGGGCTGCGTGGATAGAAAGGTGTGCTTTCGCACTGCGGAATCGCTTGGACTTTACCAAACATTTCTGAGGTGCTGGCTTGGTAAAAGCGGATTGCCGGATTAACGATGCGGATTGCCTCCAACAGATTTACCGCGCCGATTCCCGTTATTTCAGCCGTTGTAATGGGCTGGGCAAAAGAGACTCCCACGAAGCTTTGAGCAGCAAG
>JANXWW010000421.1 GCA_025350945.1 Burkholderiales bacterium | reverse complement strand
CCAGCAGCGGCGATATCCCTCTTCCATTTCCGAAACCAGACTCCGCGATACAGTCCATGCGGTGTATTCCGGTGTCGACAAGGGCACCGTCTTGCCGACAAATCTTGTGCGTTGCTCACCGAGCAAATAGGCTACAGTGTCGCGCAGAAATTCCATGATGGTCAAACGCTCGATCGGCACAAAGTCGTTGCTGCGATTCATCATCCGTAGCGCATCGAGAATGCTCTGCTGCGCCTGGGCGATATTGGTGAGCGGAATCGCCTTCAGCCAGACTTTGCAGGTTCGCGCATCGTCGAAAAACATCGACGGCGATTTGGGTGGAGAAAAATCTTTTGCGGCAGTGTAGGTGGCCATGTTGAAGTCCTCAATATCTCTTGTTGCTGCGCCAGATGTAATCGCTGCCATTTCTTTTAAACATTATTGCTTGGGTGTTATTGTTTGGTGGCAAATGCGGTTTGAATGGCACGACGCCACTTGGGTTCAGTTTGCAAATTTTCCTTGTTGGCAGTAAGTGTACCAATATGAGAGGCATCTCGCACACGATCCGGTGTCGCCCAAATCGGTTTCGGATACGTGGCATCATCAACAAAGCGCGGAATCACATGCCAGTGCAGATGCGGTGTCATATTGCCCAAGCTCGCGATATTCATTTTTTCAGGATGTAATTGCTCGCGCAGCACGGCCTCCAGCTTGAAAACTGCCTTCATAAATAGTGACCGCTCAGCAGGGGAAAGATCGGTCATTTCTTTTACATGTGCGTTCCACACCACACGACAAAAGCCGCGATAGGCTTCACTGTCCGCACCAGTTATGGCGACGATCCGCAGCTCGTCATCACGGTACAAAAGCTCGCCGCCATCGGTTGCGCAGAGTTCGCACACATCATTATTCATGCGCTACAAAAGTACCCGCTCAATGCCGCCGTTGTTCGCCTTCGTCACATAATCGGCCATCCAGTTTTTGCCCAAAATATGCTTCGCGATTTCGACCACGATGTAATCGGCGGTAGTGCCGGAATCATTGTCGAAACGCGACAAACCTTGCAGGCACGAGGGGCACGACGTGAGAATTTTAATATCACCTTTGAAGGGTTCTGCATTCACCACTGGCATTGCCCGCAAAGCATCGGCACCCTTGCGCATTTCTTCTTCCTTACGGAATCGGACTTGCGTGGAAATATCCGGGCGGGTCACGGCCAAGGTGCCCGATTCACCGCAGCAGCGCTCATTCGCTGTCACCGGCACACCCATCAATTCATTTACCACTTTCATCGGCTGATAGGTTTTCATCGGCGAATGACACGGGTCGTGATACAGGTAGCGCGTACCAGTCACTCCCTCAAGTTTCACGCCTTTTTCGAGCAAAAATTCATGGATGTCGAGCAGGCGACAGCCCGGAAAAATTTTCTCGAATTCATATTTTTGCAATTGATCCATACACGTGCCGCAGCTCACCACCACAGTTTTAATGTCGAGATAGTTGAGCGTGTTGGCGACACGATGAAACAGCACGCGATTCTCGGTTGTGATTTGTTCACCCTTGTCGGCATTACCCGCTGCGGTTTGCGGATAGCCGCAGCACAAATAGCCGGGCGGCAATACCGTTTGCACGCCGACTTCGTAAAGCATCGCCTGTGTTGCTAAACCGACTTGACCGAACAAACGTTCTGAGCCGCAACCAGGGAAATAAAACACGGCTTCCGCGTCAACATTCGCTTTAACCGGGTCGCGAATAATCGGCACAATGGTGTTGTCTTCAATATCCAGTAATGCACGCGCAGTTTTTTTCGGCAGGCCGCCGGGCATCGGTTTATTGATGAAATGGATCACCTGCGCTTTGATCGCAGGCTTGCCGATGGTCGCGGGTGGTGACTTGATTTGTTTGCGCAAGAGCAACGTTTTTTTCGCCAACCCATGTGCAAAGCGCTGCAATTTATAGCCCCAATCAAACATCACCGTTTTGGCGAGCTTGATAGTGGTCGGGTCTTTCGCGTTCAGATAAAACATCGCGGCAGATGTGCCCGGATTAAATTTTTTCTTGCCTTGTTTGCGCAACAAATTGCGCATCGCCAT
>JANXWW010000352.1 GCA_025350945.1 Burkholderiales bacterium | reverse complement strand
CGGAAAAATTTCGTTGCCAGTATGCTGTTTTCAGATGTTTGTTTCAGGAGAAATCACGTTGGCCACTGCAAATAAAGCCAAGCCATTGGCTAAAACTGGCGCCAAACCCGGTGCTTCATCCGCCGCAAAAAGCAAATCAGCCGCAACTGCGGAAGCTGCACCCAAAGCCGTATCGAAAGATGCCGCCTCGGCTGAGTCAAAAGTAAAAGGTCTGATGAGCGAAGCTGATCTCATCAAACAAGCCAAAACCGATTACATGTCGAAGGATCAGCTCAAGTTTTTCAAACACCAGCTACAAATGCTCGCCGCCCAGCTTCGCGAGAATGCGGGTGCCACCACCGAGCACTTGCGTGAATTGGCGGTGGCTCCCGATCCTGCCGACCGAGCGACTCTTGAAGAAGAGCATGCACTTGAGCTTCGTGCACGTGATCGCGAGCGCAAGCTGTTGAAGAAAGTTGAAGCCGCGATTGTGCGCATCGGCAGTGGCGATTATGGCTACTGCGAGGAGACGGGTGAGCCAATCGGTATTCAGCGCTTGATGGCGCGCCCGACGGCGACACTAACCATCGAGGCGCAAGAGCGTCGCGAGCTCAAGCAGAAAATGTACGGCGAGTAATTAGAAAATAAAACTCCAATACCAGAGCGGCGTTCCGAGCAAAAACTGCTCAAGAAACTCGCCACTGCTGGAGTTTTATATTTTTTCATTCTCTGTATCATTGTCCGTTGATGATCGGCATGGCGTCAGATTCTTTTATCACAGCGCGCGCTTTGACCAAGTCTGGCTTACCCAGCACAGTTTTTGGTGCCGGTGTCGTCGCGCTGGCAGACAAATTTTCCATGTTGTTGCCTAATAATAATCGCCGTGCGCCATTAAACCGTTTGCGCCAATAATTTTCGGTCATATCGACGACCTCGACACTCTTGCCGCGCGAAGGTGAATGCACGAATGTGTTGTTACCCAAGTAAATGCCGACGTGCGAATTCACGCGTGAACGCGTGTTGTAGAAAACCAGATCGCCTGCTGTCAAATCTTGCTTGGCAACAACCGCCCCTCGTCGCGCAATCGCTTCCGCACTGCGGGGTAATGCCACATTGGCGATTTCACCAAACACATGATGCACAAAGCCCGAGCAATCAAAGCCGGTGGCTGCACTGTTGCCGCCAAATTGATATTTCACGCCCACCAGAGATAAGGCATAGACCAGAACCTCCGACGTACTATCACGTTCGCGTAGGACATCGGGTGCCACTTTGGGCGTCGCTTCGGGCGCCGCGCGAGGTGAGTTTTGTTGCGCAGGCTCGTATGTTGAAGAACATGTCACCACCACCTTTTCATAGGCTGTGGCAACACTCTCATTGGTAGAGCGCGAGTCTGTCGCACAGGCGTTCAGCAGCGCCAGATACAGGCTCACCATAACTATGGCGATGGCACGAGCCTCGGTGCGTACTGCGTGACCTGTATCGCTTACGTCGTCTTCATCGCATGCATCGCGTGTATCGCTGCGTGTGATTATCTTCATAAAACAAATGGTAGCGTATTCATGCTGGTTTCAGCCAATTGTGGCTTATTGAGACATCAACGAACCTGCGTTCCCGTACGTGCGCAATGAAATGCAAGCACGAACGTAAACACCCCCCTTAAATGTAGGTGAGGTTGTTAAACCTTGTCTCAGTGCGAACAAGGTTCACATTTGCGGCAATTTTTCTGCGATAACAGAGCATATGAAAATATAACCGTTTATAAATCTCAGGAAACACGCACCGAGCTTGCTTGCACAAACTAAGTGGTGCATCAAGCGTTGATGTTGGCGAAAATAATGCACCTTAATTCCACTGCCGAGTCGTCCACAAAAATCCCCCGCAATCCTCATGCGAGGATTATTGACGCGCCAATGATCGATCCGGCGGCATTGTATCGCCGACAGGTGCAGGAATCCTATTCATCGCTACAGTTATCGTCCTCGATTTCATTATTTGCGGCCGTGCTGACGCTGTTGGTGCTGAGTAATACGGGCGATCTTCACGCTGGTTTGTATTGGTTCGCGTATGCCTGTGCAGTTTTTGTTTTTCGTTTCATGCTTGCCACGCGCTTTCACAAACAGGCACACGAGAATGCTGAATTTCCGCATTCGCGCACATGGGAATATTTATTGATATCCGGTAACGTGCTGGTGGGCCTGCAATGGGGCATGCTGGGTACGCTGCTGTTTAATTCAATCGATATTCATCGGCAACTATTTATCGTGCTGGTAATTGTGAGTTATGTCGGCTCAGCCATGGTGCCCTTCAACTCCCTTAAATGGGCGCATCCTGCACTCGCCATTCCGGCCGCCATACCGCCAACGATTTACATTTTTTTTATGCTGGGTGGCACCGCCTGGTTATCGGGCACGATGGCGCTTTTCTTTATTGTTGGCATGCTTTACATGGCCTATCCGCTGCACAAACGGGTGGTGGAACGTTTGCGTTACGAGCTTGAAAACAAGGCGCTGCTGGAACGTCTAAGCGCCTATAACAACGAACTTGATCATCAAAATATCGAACTCAAATCACGTACTGACGCGGTACTTCGTTCGGGCGAAGAAGCGCGCCGTCAGGCCGATGCGTTGGCGAGCCACGTTCAGCAAACACTGCTACCGGTCATCACCTGCACGCCCGAATTTCGCATCATAGAATGGAATGATGCGGCTGAAGCCCTGCTCGGCTATCGAGGGATTGAAGTGGTGGGAGACAACATGGGTGAATTGTTATTTCCTAGCGAGCGTCGCGCCAATATCGGCCCGTATTTGCACAAACTTTTCCGCGACAAACAGCCGTCGATGATTGAATTTCCCGCCGTCGCGCGCGACGGTCAAAAAATCCCGGTGCGATATTACGTCACGCCGATTTTTGGCGATGGCGGCGAGCCACTGCGCATGTCTGTCATCATCATCGAATCCTACGCCGAACTGGGCATCCGCCGTCGCCGTGTGATTTCTGCGTCTGCTGATTCCGGATTATCGATGACAAGGCCCTCCAGCGGCGATCCTGTGAGCAGTTTTTAGACTACTTCCGCGCCCACACTTGCCAGATTTCTTTACCGGCAAATATGGGAATGGAGTCAGTTGGTGTTTTTTTCTCAATTAAGCTGAAAGCGGGCGAAAGCATTTGTTCAAGCTCGCCTTGCTTTAGTCCAAAAGGCGGCCCTTTCGGATTGTCATCCGCAAAGAAAAAACCGATCATTAGTCCACCTGATGGAATCAATTCAGCCACACGTTTCGCCCAGTCTGCCCACAAGCGGCGCGGCAGCGCGCAGAGAAATGCGCGCTCGTAGATCACATCGAAATCGCCCGGCAAAATAGCCTCACCAAAAAAATCGCCCTCGTGCACGTGTGATGCCGCAGCACCTAACTGCACACGCGCCTGCGCCACGGCGGCAGGCGAAAAATCAATCGCGGTCGGTGTCCAGCCACATTGCAAAAAATGCTTTACTTCGTATGCGGCACCGCAGCCAGGGATCAGCACTTTTTGCGGTGCTGGATGTGCGATCAAATAATCACGCAAACACTGGGGCACGCCGCGCTGATCCCATGGCGTGAAATTGGCGTCGAAGCGCACATTCCAGAATGCCGGCGTGGCCGGATCGTGTTTTGCAAATTCGGGGGGCGGGTTTATAGGTGCGATGGTCATAACGAAGTATAAATGCACCATATTGAGTTCATCACGCAAAATCGATTGTTCATCCGACTTAATGTGGCTTGGTCATGTCAGTTTTGACAGTGATGGATGAATCGATTAACGTGCCAGCAGTTCTCATCCATGAATGATAAAAAAATGAAAAAAAGTTTATTTCTAACCATCACCTTCGCGGCGATGATTTTTGCTGGCTGCACGGGCGGCGGGAACAATGACACCGCATCCAAAGTCACGCTCGATCTCAAAGCCTGTCGCGTCAAAGGCGTGGATAGCGAAGTGAAATGCGCCAAGCTTGATGTTTTCGAAAATCGCGAGACCAAACAGGGCCGAAAAATCACGCTCAATATCGTGGTGCTGCCTGCGACTGCGCGGATCAAGGAGAACGATCCGATCTTTTTGTTTGCCGGCGGGCCCGGTCAGGCGGCAACGGATCTCGCGCAACAGGCATCACAAATGCTGGGCAGCTTGAACGACAAGCGCGACATCGTGCTGATCGATCAGCGCGGCACCGGTAAATCGAATTTGCTGAATTGTAAAATGCCCGAGGACGATACACCCGGCATAACGGACCCTGCAAAGCGCGATGCGATCATTAAAAAATTCACCATCGAATGTCGCGATGAATTAGTGAAAAAGGCCGATCTCACGCAATACACCACCACCATTGCGATGGCCGATTATGATGATGTTCGTGCAGCACTCGGTGCTGATAAAATCAATATGTTTGGCGTGTCATACGGCACACGCTCGTCAATGGAATATCTGCGCCGCTATCCTGCACATGTGCGCAGTGTGGTGATCGATGCGGTGGCACCGCCATCGATGGCGCTAGGTTTGGATTTTGCGCGTGATGCCGGTGCCGCATATGAAAAAATGCTCGCCGACTGTGCGGCCAATGCAAGCTGCAAAAAATCATTTCCTGATTTACGCGCGGATGTCGATACGCTTTTACAGAAACTCACCAAAACACCGCTAAAAACGCCCGTGGCCGATGGCGTGACAGGTGTGACCAAAGAGATTGATATTGGTCGCGAAGCATTACTTGGCGCAATTTTTTCTTCGCTCTATGTGCCGGAATTAACGGCCGTATTGCCGCAGTCAATTGCCAGGGCAAAGCAGGGCGATTACAACCCTTTGTTTGCGCAGAGCGCGATATTTTCGGATGGCATGGAAGACATGATCGCTTACGGCATGCGG
>JANXWW010000222.1 GCA_025350945.1 Burkholderiales bacterium | reverse complement strand
GAAGAGCTGGCCACGGGGCCGTGGAAGTTTCAATTTGGCGGGCGAATCGAAAAAAATAAAATCAAAAGCGATGGTGAGGCGGGTTCTGGCTCACTTGCCAACACAGTGCGTTTCGGCGAAGGCCGTACCCGCGCCTTCACGGCGGGCAGCGCATCGGTCGGCGGCATTTATAAAATCAGTCCGTCAATATCCGTCACCAGCAACGTAGCCTTCACCCAGCGCGCGCCGACTTTTTATGAGCTGTACGCCGACGGCCCGCACGGCGCGACCGGTGCTTATGAGATGGGAAATCAATCCTTTGGCAAAGAGCGTTCCACGGCAATAGATCTAGCTTTGCAATTTGGCAACGTCAAAACAGACGGTGGATCAAGCGCCCGCATCGGGATATTTGCGCAAAAATTCAGTAACTACATTTCACTACGCCGCACCGGACTGAATCGCGATGCGGACGGAAATGGAAATGGAAATGGCGTGGGCGTAACCGCCTGTGCCGATGGAACATCGGTAGAGTCCGGCTGCACCGCCGTGATTTTGCCGGAGTTTCGTTATGGCGCTGTGTCTGCGCGATTTATCGGTTTTGAAATTGAAGGCAAACAGCGTTTGATTGACGGCTCATACACTGTCGATATTGAAGCCAAAGCCGACTTCACCCGCGCAGAAGATCGAACCAACCATGAGCCGATTCCGCGTGTGGCACCGCTGCGTGTGACGGGCGGCGCGATCTGGGCCATGAGCAATTGGGGCGCACGTTTTGAAGTCCAAAGTATCGCCAGACAGGATCGTTTTTCAAGCGATGATCTGGGCGGAGCAACAGCGGGCTATACATTCATTAACGCTGCCGCAACTTACGGTTTCAAGTTCGATCAAATTCGTGGCACGCTGTTTTTGCGCGGCACCAATTTGACTGACCGCAAAGCGTTTAACGCGTCATCCATCGACACCATTCGCAATCTCGCCCCCTTGCCAGGGCGCGGGCTAAAGGTGGGTGTGCAGGTTAATTTTTAAACTCGCCGAAAACTTTCACCAATGCAAAATCGCTGAAAGCGCTTGGCTCTACAAACGAAACCCTAATATCCACGGGTGCTTACAGCCATTTTTGCTTCAAAAAGCACGCCAGTGCTTGTGTTTATAAAAAAGCTATGTGGGCAGCGATGCCGTAATAACAGCCCTTGCGTTAACATGAGTGGATCGCATGAACAACACCGTGCGAAAACACGATTTTAATTCTTACAAGCTGCCCACATGACATCACCCAAACCAAATAAACCCTTCTCCATGATTCGCGAATTTCATCTCGCGGACTGGTTTACGCTCGGCAACGCGATCTGCGGCATGGGCGCGCTGTTCTCCACGATGACGTTTCTGGAAACCAATAACGTCACCCATATTTTTATTGCGTGCAGCCTGATTTACGCGGCGCTGGCATTCGATATTGTCGATGGTCGCGTAGCACGTTGGCGTCAGCAATCATCCGCTCTCGGCCGCGAGCTGGATTCGTTAGCCGATGTGATTTCGTTCGGCGTGGCACCGGCAATCATCGCCTATGGCTGCGGCATGCAGGGTTTTTATGACCGTATTGCACTGGGCTATTTTGTCGCGTGCGGCGTATCGCGTCTGGCGCGTTACAACGTGACCGCCGAGGCACTTTCCGAAGGCAGCGGCAAAGTAAAATATTTCGAGGGAACACCGATTCCGACTTCGGTGTTATTGGTCTGCCTGCTGATGCTGGCTGCGTATATGGGCGCGGTACAGGATAAGCTCTGGTTCGGCGTAATCACGATTGCAGGCATGCAGCTTCATCCGCTGGTGCTGTTGTTTGCGCTCTCAGGCTCGCTCATGATCAGCCGTATCCGGATTCCGAAGTTGTGAAATTGTGAATCAAGATAACTTGGCGAAATTTAGTTTTATGGCCGCATTTGCGTCTAGCCCTGTGTATTGACCGTTGCCACGCAATGCACATTTTTAATCAGAGGTTGCGCAGCACTTGGTCTTCGATGTGTGGGACGCAATTTATAGCGCGCACGACTTGCAAAAACCGTAACCTGCATCGTCATCAATCTGCAAAATAACGCGACCACAATATAGTTCGTTGTATTGATAGCAATCGATACATCATAAGTTACGTGACATTTCTGCTTATACTATTTTGCGTAAATAATTTCGCCATTCGCGGACTTGTCAAATACAGACTCCTCACAAAGGATTGAGATCATGAATTCAAGCATTTCATCATGGGCAAAACAGTCATGTCGAACCATGATTGCGGCAGTGGCTCTTGTCGTTTCCATTCCCCTCCACGCCGCCAATAATCCACTGGCACATCATGATCACGTCGAGCTCGATGCCGCACTCGTGGCACCTTACACGAGCGAACGGCTGAGCGAGGCGCGTACCTTTACACTCAAATTTGCTTATCCAACCGATGCCGCAATTCAGGTTGCGCGCTGGCGTGTGCAGTTGCGCGCGCCGGACGGTGCTGTGGTGCAAGAATGGCGCGGTGCCACATCACTGACCAATGGTGAGGCCAATGTGGCGCTGGATTGGCCTGGTCGTGTCGGCAAAAATTCCGCATTGCGCGATGGCATTTATCGCGTTCACATGAATGCGTTCAGCGTGGAGCGCTCGGTCAATGCGAAGCTCTCGCCGGAAATAATGTCGCTTGAAGACATCGCCAAAGCGACCGATGCTGATGTCATCGATCAAACATGGGACATCCGTGTTGGCAATCCGGCTGTACCTTCAATGCCCGCATTTAATCGGCTGAAAACAAATCCGTTGAAAGCAATCAACGCCGCTGAAAAATCAGCCACCGCTACTGCATCACTTCCCTACACCGTTTACTACGGCAATCTGCACAGCCAAACCAATCATTCGGATGGAGGTGGCAATGTATCAAGCTGCACGTCATCACAGCCTGCGCAGACCGGGCAATTTGGTCCCGCCGATGCATTCCCCTATGCAAAAAATGCAGGACTCGATTTTTTGATGACTTCTGAGCACAACCATTATTTTGATGGCTCGTCAGGCACCAATGGTTCTGCCTCGCCGACAACAGTTAAAAATTTATATCAGTCTGGGCTCGGCGCTGCTGCAAATTTCAACGCGGGCAATGCAGGTTTCCTGGCGATTTACGGCATGGAATGGGGCGTCATCAATAACGGTGGCCATATGAATATTTTTAACTCCTCCGAACTCTTCGGTTGGGAAAATAATTCATCAGGCCAATTGCTCGCTGACGTGCTCACGCCAAAAAGTGATTACGCCACCATCTATTCGGTGATGAAACAGCGCGGCCTGATTGGGCAATTCAATCATCCGGATGCGAGTGGTCAATTTATTATCAACGGTACATCGCTCGCCTACAGCGCTGATGCAGACGAGGTAATGGTGCTGGCTGAAGTGTTGAATACATCGGCGTTTTCAAACAACACAACTGAGACTGAAACAGGTCGCTCAAGTTTTGAAGATGCATTCAATCTGATGCTGGAACGCGGCTTTCACGTGGCACCAGCGAGCAACCAGGATAATCATTGCGCAAACTGGGGTCGCAGCTATACCAATCGTACAGGCGTGTTGCTGGCGAATTCAGAAACGTTGAGCAGCGCGAATTTTATCAATGCACTCAAAGCGCGCCGCGTTTTTGCAACGATGGATAAAAATTCGCAATTGATTTTGACGGCAAATGGTCGTGTGATGGGTGAGCGCTTTCAAAACAGTGGCGCGCTGGCACTGACCGCAAATTTTGTCAACAGCCAGGGCCGCACGGCATCGACCGTCACTATTTACGAAGGCGTGCCGGCCCGCAATGGCACGGTAACAGCACTCACCTCCGCAGCAACCGCGAACATCACGCCCGCTATTGGCAAACATTTTTATTATGCAAAAGTCACACAGGATGACGGCAAAATATTGTGGTCAGCACCAATCTGGATTGAGCAAATCGCAGGAACGACTGACACCACCGCACCCACCGTCAGCGCAACTGCAACAGGCAGCAGCGGCACAATTACTTTTAGCGCCACCGCTAGCGACAACGTTGGTGTCGCCAAGGTTGAGTTCTATGTTGATGGCACCTTGCAAGGCAGCGCCGCTGCATCTCCGTTCAGTGTTGCGTTCAACTCTACAACGCTGTCCGATGGTGCGCATAGCTTGGTTGCCAAAGCGTATGACGCAGCAGGAAATGTTGGATCGTCTGCCGCTGTCAGCTTTACAGTCAGCAATGTGGTGGCAAACGTGACGTTTAATGAAACCGAATCAAACGGCACCATCGCCACCGCAAATATCGTTGGCCGTAGCGTAACCAGTATCGTGGGCACCATGGGCAACACCACCGATAAAGATTACTTCGCTGTGTCACTCAACGCGAACGAAAAACTGACGCTGAATATGACCGGCCCCAGCGGCAAAGACTACGACTTGTATTTGGTGAATTCATCCGGCGCGACATTAGCATCATCGCTCGGATCAACAGCAACAGAATCGCTCACTTACACCAATGGCGCGGCCAAGACGGTTTATATCAGGGTGATTTCATATAGCGGCAGCAGTACGACACTGACTTACACCGTGAAATTAGCGTATCAATAACGCTTAATGGCGCACTATGAAACACCAGCATTCACGGGTATTTACAACCATTTATGCTTCAAAACACCCGTGGATAATGGTGCTTCATATCATGATCAACTGCATTATTAAAGTGTCGCCTCAATAAATGTAGTACCCATTAACGCCGCTTCTGATCGATCATGCGGCTCTTTAATCTTCATCAAATCCTGCACCATTTCCAGTGCGGATTTTTCACACGGCGGCAATTCGATATCGCTGACAGCAATCGGTGTGACACGATCTCCCCAGCGAATCAAATGTGTGCTTAATGTAAGCCCCGCGCCAAAAGCAGGAATCAGCACCAGGCCGTTTGGTTTTACGCGGCCTGCTTCAATCGCTTCGACCAAGGCAACAGGCGCGGTGGCAGCGCTCATGTTGCCGTATTTTTGTACTGTTAAAAATACTTTATCCATCGACGCACCGGCGCGTTTGGCAACCGCCTCGATAATGCGCAAATTCGCCTGATGCGGGACGACCACATCAATATCCTCCATCGTCACACCTGCCCTGGCCATCACTTCAATGCTTGCATCACCCATGCCAGTGACGGCTTTCTTGAAAATTTCCTGACCGTCAAAATCCCATCGCGTATCGCCGTATTGCATGCCTTTATTAACGTAGGCCGCACCCTTGCCGCGCACGCGCAGGGT
>JANXWW010000180.1 GCA_025350945.1 Burkholderiales bacterium | reverse complement strand
ATCCGGTGCGATGTTGTATTCGAAAAACGCCGATAACGCAATGCCGATTGCCTCCATCACCAAGCTGATGACCGCGATGGTAGTGCTGGATGCGAAGCTGAATTTGGATGAAGCAGTGGTCATTCATGAGAGCGATGTGGATTCACTGAAAAATTCAAGATCGCGCCTGCCTGTGGGCACTGCGTTTCGTCGCGAAGATTTGGTGCGTTTGGCGTTGATGGCTTCGGATAATCGTGCGGCTGCTGCGCTCGCACGCACCTATCCTGGTGGATCAGGCGCATTTGTTGAAGCCATGAATGCAAAAGCGAAAGTTTTAAGCCTCGCCAATACACGATTTGTGGATTCGACAGGGTTGGCACCAGGCAATGTGGCCACCCCGCAGAATCTGGCAATGATGGTGGCGGCCGCATCTGAGTATCCGCAAATTCGCGATTTCTCGACTACACCCGCACTGCATGTCAAGCTGGCGGAGACCGGGCGTGAACTTGGATTTATCAACACCAATTCTCTGGTGCGCTCTGACGGATGGAATATCGGCTTGTCCAAAACTGGTTTTATCAATGAAGCCGGCAAGTGCCTCGTGATGCAGGCGATCATCGGCTCGAAGCCGGTCGTGATCGTGTTGCTCGATTCATGGGGCCGCTACACCCGCGTGGGCGATGCGAATCGCATTAAAAAATGGCTGGAGAGCGGCAAGGTTGCTGCTGTGCCTGCGCCGGTCAAGCGCATTGCTTAGTCGGTAGATTGTTGGTCGGGCTGATTTCATCAAGCCCAACATCCGTCTCAAAATAATCACCGATGCTGGGCTCGATGAAGCCAGCCCAACCTGTTGTCCTACTGTCTTCCTGTCCTCCTGTATCGCGCTCTCAAAGCTGTCGTTCCGAACCGTTTCTTCGATGGGGACCCTCTTTCGGGGAGTGAGAGATCTGCTGTTTGGTTGCGCGAAGCGTGAATCAATCCCCATCAAAAAAGCAGATTTCTCACCCGATATCACCGAAAGCCGGGTTCGGAATAACAAGTTTTTACTTGCTCATGCTTGCTTGACAGCATCTAACATAAAAGATAATGTTGTCAGACAACCTGACTAATTGCATATACATTACTTCAATGCTGATCGATTCTGAAACGAATGTCATCACCCCAATTTCGCGCCGTCCATTATTGTCGGTAGCAGCAACCGATGCGCTGCGCGCAAAAATAGAATCTGCGGCATGGGTTCCAGGTGCGCGGGTGCCGACCGAAAAGGATTTGTCAGCGCAATTAAATGTTAGCCGCGCGACCGTGCGCGAGGCGCTGACGCGGTTGAAGCACGAGGGCTACATTTACAGCGTGCAAGGCAAAGGCGCATTTGTCGCTGACCAGCCGGGTATGAACAGTTTCAGGGTCGATCAATTGCTGAGCGAAAACCCAATCGACAGCGCGCATATTTTTGAACTGCGCTCACTGATAGAACAAAACTGCGCGGCGCTGGCGGCAGAGCGACGGACTGCTGCCGATCTGCGCGAGATGAAACGCGCCATGAAAAAAATAGCGGGCGAGCAAAAAAATGGCGGCTTGGGATTGGAAGCAGATATTGCGTTTCATCGCAGCATTGCCAACGCGACCGGCAATCCGATTCTTGCGCGCTTCGCTGATTTTGTTGGCAAGCACACACGCGAGTATTTGCAGGTGGTGCGATTGTCCGCACTGAAATCAGCACATCGATTAGACGATATTGAGCGCGAGCACGGAGATATTATTGATGCAATCGAGTTGCGCAAACCTGAAGCAGCCCGCAAGGCCGTCTCACGTCATCTCGCGAACGGCGCGCCACATCCTGATCTTGCACGGGTGGTGATATGAAAGTCGGCCTCTTTGTTACCTGCCTCGTTGATCTTGTGCGGCCAAACATCGGCTTCGCAACGCTGAAACTATTGGAAGACGCGGGTTGTGAAGTTGTTTTTCCCAGCGAACAAACCTGCTGTG
The DNA here is from genome assembly GCA_025350945.1 of Burkholderiales bacterium. Lineage (GTDB taxonomy): Bacteria > Pseudomonadota > Gammaproteobacteria > Burkholderiales > Usitatibacteraceae > UKL13-2. Next base: position 8,634 of record JANXWW010000180.1, on the reverse strand, counting down.
GCCAGCCTGGCTATAATTCTGGCGCGCGCGAATTATCGCAAGAGCTTGCGCGAAAAGTATTGGCAGAATTTAAAGATTGCGATTATGTTGTGGCCCCTTCAGGATCGTGTTCTGGGCAGGTGAAAATCCATTATGTTCAGGATTTATTTCGTGATTCGCCTGACGCGGTTGAACGAAAAGAATTCGAAAAGCTGTCCGCAAAATGGTTTGAGTTGTCGGATTTTTTAGTCAATGTTTTAAAAATTAAATCGCTACCCGCACAATTTTCTGGCAACGTGACCTACCACGATTCCTGTGCGGGCCTGCGCGAAATCGGCATCAAACAACAGCCGCGAGAGCTGCTCGCCAAAACCGGCTGCACGCTGACCGAAATGAATGATGCTGAAAAATGTTGCGGTTTTGGCGGCACGTTCTCAATCAAGCTTGGTGAAATCTCGACGCGCATGGCGGATAACAAATGCGTGAATATTGCCGTCACGGGCGCAGACGCGATGGTGGGTGGCGATCTCGGTTGCTTGCTAAATATTGAAGGTCGCTTGCGACGCCAAGGCGACAAGAAAACCAGGGTCTATCATTTTGCTGAAGTGCTGGCGGGTATGACAGATTCTGCAATGTAAATACTAGCACTGGTGAGCCTCTTGGGGCGAAAGTGCTTGTAAAAGCTTACCGTTGCTGGTGTTTATGATTTTGTAGGTCAGGTTACGCAGCTACCTGACTCACTCACAAACTGTTTTTGAGGCCATCCCATGCAAGTCCAATCGATGTTTTTCAAAGAATCCGCGAGCAAAAAGCTCAACGACGCGGTGCTGCAAAAAGCAATGAAAAAAGCCAAGAGCAAGTTCGTTGATGGGCGCGCGGCCAGTGTCGCAACCATTGACAACTGGGAAGATATTCGCACTCATGCGGCTGCGTTGCGAGATCGCGTGATCGCAAATCTGGATGCGTATTTAATCGAGTTTGAAAAGAACGCAATCCGTCGCGGCTCGGTCGTGCACTGGGCTGAAACGGCAGAAGAAGCCAACGCCATCATTGTTGAAATCGCGCGCAAAAATGCGGTGAAGACGGTGACGAAATCGAAGTCGATGGTGAGTGAAGAAATCTCACTCAACGACGCGCTCGAAGCCGCGGGCGTGAAGGTGTTGGAAACAGATTTAGGCGAATATATTTTGCAGCTCGCGAAAGAACCACCCTCACATATCGTTGCCCCAGCGGTGCATAAGTCGAAAGAGCAAGTCGCGGCATTATTTGTGGCACATCATCACAAACCGCTGCTCACCGATATTTCCGCCATGACACGCGAAGCGCGCGAAGAATTGCGTGCCCATTTTTTGGCTGCTGATATGGGCATCAGCGGTGCGAATTTTGTAATTGCGGAAACCGGCACCACGCTGACGGTCACCAATGAAGGCAATGCCGATATGGTGACGACAATTCCGCGCATTCATTGCGTGATTACCGGCATCGAAAAAGTGATTCCTACGCTGGAGGATTTCGCGACGCTCATCCGTCTGCTGCCACGATCAGCCATCGGCCAATCTATCGCCAATTACCTCACGTTAACGACTGGTGTGAAGCAGGCAAATGAGCAAGAGGGTCCTGAACAAATGCATATTGTGTTAGTTGATGCGGGGCGCACAAAATTGCTGGGCGACGACATGCAATCGATGTTGCGCTGTATTCGCTGCGGCGCATGCATGAATCACTGCCCTGTCTATCAAAATGTCGGCGGTCACGCTTATGGCTGGGTGTATCCGGGGCCGATGGGCTCGGTGCTCACGCCAACTTATGTCGGTATCGAGAACGCAGGAGACTTGCCAAATGCAGCGACGTTTTGCGGCGAATGCCAGGTGGTGTGTCCGGTGAAAATTCCGCTGCCAGATTTGATGCGGAAGCTCCGCGAAAAACAGTTCGATCTGCACTTGCGACCATTCAGCGAACGATTCGCGATTCAGGTGTGGGCGTTTTTTGTGAAGCGTCCCGTGCTGTATTCATTCGCATCGCGTATGGGTGCGCGGTTGGCGGCATGGATGGGTGGCCGTGAAAAATTGATTCATAAATTGCCCGGCATTGATGGCTGGACAGACGGGCGCGACATGCCTGCGCCAGAGGGCAAAACGTTTAAAGAACTTTATCGTAAAAAATACGCATCAAGAAAGACAAACCCATGAGTGCGCGTGAAAATATCCTAGCCCGCATTCGCACTAACAGCGGCAAACAAGGTGCAACGACAGAACAGGAGCTTGTCGCTGCACGCGCTGTCATCACTGCCCGCACGCGCGGGCCGTTACCCACGTTTGCGCGGCACGAACCCATCGCGCACTTCATTGAAGAATGTGATCGGCTCAAAACAACACTTGCCGAAGTTCATTCTCTTCAAGATGTTCCTGCAGAAATTGCTCGTTATCTTTTAGTCGAAAATCTGGAAAAAAAGCTGGTGGGCTGGGCGGAATTCTCAGCGCTCAATTGGACTGGTGCCCGTATTGAATTTATAAATCGTGCCGCGAATGCAAACGATCTGGTTGGTTTGACGGGATGTTTTTGTGCGATTGGCGAGACCGGCACGCTGCTATTACTCGGCGCATTGGCCACGCCGAAAGTCACGGCATTACTGCCGGAAACACATATCTGTGTGGTCAAAAAATCGCGCATCGTGCCGACGATGGAAGATGCGTTTCAACTCATGCGCGATGAAATTGGCGAGCCGCCACGCGCCACATTTTTTGTCTCCGGCCCATCGCGCACTGCCGATATAGAGCAAACGATTGTGATCGGCGCGCACGGGCCATATCGGGTGCATGTGGTGCTGATTCCTTAGCGCCCTCAAGTTTCAAGGACAATACAAATTGCGTTTTGTTCCCACACTTTTGCACTTGCAAAATCGCTTTGCATGCCGCATCTAGGCTACACTACGGCATCAAAATAAGATTCAAAATAAAAAAGTTCCTGGATTAAATCCAGTAATAAATTTTCACGGCGCAGTTTATTCGCAGCTTATTTTCCCGCAATAATCTGGAGCGCCATGTTTTTCGATTTTCTACCCACCTTTCCGTTAAAGCTGAGTGAGTTTCTGCTGTTTGGTCTGGTGTTGCTGGCCGGATTAATCGGTGGCCGCCTCGCATCGCTCACGCGTGTGATGCCGGTGATCACCGGCTATATTGTGGTCGGCTTTATTTGCGGCCCCGGCGGCTTTAATCTCATTACCGAATCGTTACTCGGCGACATGCGCGTGTTCGTCGATATTTCGCTCGGCCTGATTTTATTTGATCTGGGCCGACGCATTGATCTGCGTTGGTTGGTGTCAGAAAAATGGCTGCTGATGACAGGCTTGGTAGAAAGCGCGCTCACGTTTGCGTTGCTCACGATGTTATTTGTGGCCTTCGATGTGCCGCTGATGCAGGCCGCGATTGCAGGCGCAGTAGGTGTTGCTACGTCCGCTGCGGTGGTCATGCGGGTAGCAAATGATGTCGGCAGTGAAGGCCCGGTCACGCGGCGCGCATTCAGTCTGGTGGCAATTAACAACATGGTGGCATTGCTGCTGTTTACCTCGCTGATGCCGTTCGTACATCTGGAAAATCGCGTGTTTTTTGCCGACGCGCTATTGCATCCGCTGTATTTGATTGCGGGTTCTGTTTTGCTCGGCGCGGTATTGTTTCAGCTGCTGGTGAATATGTCGCGTTGGCTAAAGCGAACCAACACCGAGCAATTTATTTTGCAATTGGCGATGATTGTGGCCGCCGTTGGTCTCGCCAATATGTTGCATCTCTCCGTGTTGTTGACTTTGCTCACGCTCGGCTTGATGGCGCGTAACGTGCATCCGCATCGTCGTTTGCCGGTGGTGGAATTTGGCGATGTGGCGCAGCTATTTTTCGTCGTGCTATTTGTGATGACGGGTGCTGGGTTGAAACTTGGCGATTTTTCAACGGTCGCATGGCTGGCGCTGGTGTTTGTGATGGTTCGCTATGCGGCGAAAGCGTTACCGATTTTTGCGTTTGGGACGCTGTCAAAATTGAGCTGGCACCAGAGCACCGCACTCTCGCTTTCGCTGACGCCCATTGCGGGGTTGGCGGCGGGCATGACGTTTATGATGGGGGATATGTTTGTTGCAAATGGCCCTGGCCCTGCATTATCTTCGCTCGCGGGCACCGTGCTGTTGGCATCAGTCACGCTGATGCAGCTGGTCGGCCCGGTCGCGGCGCGCTTTGCGTTTACGTATGCGAATGAGGCAGACCCGAATACTTGATGTAGATTTTTGCGGACAGTAAATGAGTTGGAGAAACTGATGAATAATGAAACTGATAGCGGCATGAATACAGACACAATTGATGGCGAACATACCGCCATCGCGTTAATCGAGCGTCCGCACAATGTGGCCGTGCCGATTCTTTTGCCGCACCCGCTTGCGTTTACATCCTCCACACCATTGACGATGGGGGTGGAACTGGAGCTTCAGCTGATCAATGTGGAAACGCAGAATCTGACGACTGAGGCCGATGATTTATTGCGGCGTATTGCCAAACATAAAATCGCGCCGAATCTCAAACCTGAAATTACCCAATCGATGATTGAAGTGAATTCGAGCGTGCATGCGCGCTTCGATACATTGCAGCCTGAGATGCGCGAAATTCGCGATGCGCTGGTGAAAGAAGCCAAGCGGATGAATATCGGCATTTGCGGCGGAGGCAGTCATCCGTTTCAAAAATGGAACGAGCGCCGCATTTATCCCACAGATCGCTTTTTGGCTGTCGCGGAAAAATATGGCTATCTCGCCAAACAATTCACCGTGTTCGGACAGCACGTGCATATTGGTGTGGCCAATGGTGATGATGCGATGTATCTCTGCCATTCATTCGCGCGCTATGTGCCGCATTTTGTGGCGCTCGCGGCGTCATCTCCTTTTTATCAGGACACCGATACCTCGTTCGACTCTTCGCGCCTCTCAATTGTCAATGCATTCCCGCTTGCGGGTCACGCGCCCGAAGTTTTTCAGTGGGAACAATTCATCAAATATTTCGACAAAATGCAGGCCAGCGGCGTGGTCGAAACAATGAAAGATTTTTATTGGGATATTCGCCCGAAGCCCGAATACGGTACCGTGGAATTACGCATTTGCGATACACCATTAACGGTCGATCACGCCTGCGATCTCGCTGCCTATGCGCAAACGCTCGCGGCATGGCTGCTTGATGACCGCCGGCGTGGCGTGAGTGAAGCCAGCGTGATGGATCTCTATTTGCCTTATGCGGTGAATCGTTTTCAAGCGTGCCGCTACGGCATTCAGGCTGAGTTGATTGATGTAGAAACTGCATCGCGAAAACCGATGGCTGAAGACTTTATTAACACCGTCGCCAAGCTTCAGTGGTACGCCGCCCAGCTCGGCACCGGCGAGTCATTGCAGCGATTGTCGCGACTCACGTTAAGCGGCAACAACGGCTCGCTATGGCTGCGCGAACAGTTTAAAGATTGCGAGAGTATGTGGGAAGTGGTGGAGCGAGCGACAGCGTTGTGGGCGACGTGAGGTTAACGTAGCCGCGTCAGCCATTAACCTGTGCCGCGTGAAATTTTAAGCCGAGTGCATGCGTAACTTTGAGGATCGTAGCGAAACTTGGATTGCCTTCGCCAGATAATGCCTTGTAAAGGCTTTCTCGCCCCATGCCAGTATCGCGCGCAAGTTGGGTCATTCCCTTAACGCGCGCAATTGTGCCCAGTGCCTTGGCAACAAATGCAGCATCGTCCCCCGCCTCCTCAAGACAGGCTTCAAAATAAAGTGCCATGTCCTCTTCGGTTTCAAGGTGCTCTGCACTGTCCCATTTTCTGAGCTTGATTTTTGTCTTCGCGGTTGTTTTTGCCATTGCTTACTGCTCCAGGTTGCGCGCTAATTTCAGCGCGATCTTGATATCAGCGGCTTGAGTGGATTTGCTACCACCGGCCAGCAGTATCACGACTTTTAAACCAATCATCGTGTAGTAAATTCGGTAACCTGCGCCATGATGAATGCGCATTTCAGAAATGCTTTCACCAACGGGTTTGCAATCACCAAAATTTCCATCCTCAGCGCGATCAATGCGCGCTTGAATCCTTGCGCGCGTCTGCCGATCTCGCAGGTTGCCGAACTATGCATCGAAAACAACGGTGGATAGAATGGAATGCATTTATTTATTGTATCCTATTTAATACAGTCGGTAGCGACTTTGTTTGGCAATGAAAAAATTGATTGTCAGCTAAGGTACTCCGCCGCCAACATCCCAAACACCGCCCGCAATGTCTGCGCCTCACCACCTTCAGGCCGCCCCGATCGCGTGCGCGGGTTCCACGAAAATTGGTCGATATGAATCCAAGCTTGTTCTTTCGGCACGAAGTGTTCGAGGAATAGCGCAGCGGTAATCGCGCCGGCTTGTGGGCCGCCGGTATTGTTTAAATCAGCGATATTGCTATCGATAAGCGCATTGTAGTTTTGCCACAAAGGCAAGCGCCAGAGCGGGTCTTGGGCGCTTTTGCCGGCGGCTTCAAGTTTTGAAAACCAGTCATCACGGTTGCTAAATACAGCAGGCAATTCAGGGCCGAGTGCGACTCTGGCGGCACCGGTCAAGGTGGCAAAATCGATGACGATGTCGGGTTTGTGTTCTGCCGCGAATTGAAGTGCGTCGGCTAAAATCACTCGGCCTTCGGCATCGGTGTTGCCAATCTCAATGGTGTGACCGGCGCGCGTGGCGACGACTTCGCCGGGGCGATAGGCGTTGCCTGAAACTGCGTTTTCCACTGCGGGCACCAGCATGTGCAAACGCACTGGTAACTTGGCAGCCATGATAAGTTGCGCTAACGCGAGTGCATGTGCGCCGCCGCCCATGTCTTTCTTCATCCAGCGCATGCTATCTGCACCCTTAAGATTCACGCCGCCGGTGTCGAAGCACACGCCTTTGCCGACCATGGCGATACGCGGATGCTTGGCATCGCCCCACGTCAATTCAATCAAGCGTGGCGGACGATGGCTGGCACGACCCACCGCATGAATGGCGGGAAAGTTGTGCTTCAATAAATCTTCGCCGACCCATTCGTTGAATGTTGCGCCGAATTCTTTTCCGAGCGATTGCGCGACTTCAGACAAATGCTGCGGGCCCATGTCTTCGGTGGGCGTGTTAACCAGATCACGCACCAGTTTCACGGCGGCGTACATCATCTGCGATTTTTCAACCGTGGGTGAGGGCGTTACGACCAATGTTGCGGGTTCGCGTTTTGATTTTTTGTATCTGGTGAATTGATAGCTGCCAAGTTGCCAGCTAAAACATGCGCTTTCGCTTCCTGTGATCGAATAGCGGCCCGGTGGAAGCGATAACGGCAGATGTGAAAACGCGTAAATATCATCTGCGTCGCGCACACCAACAAGCACCTGCACAATACGACCGCTCGCGTCCGGTACGAGTGCATGGGTATGTGCGTTCGCGCGGAAGTCAGTTGCGGCAAGCCATGCGCGCGTTGATTCTGTGGCGCTCGCCAAATAATTTTTGTACTCCGACGTTTGAATGGCGGTGATCAGGATAGTATTTTCAATGTTTGATTCGATAGCGATGGTCATGACGAATAATCGATAAAAGTTTTCTAGTAAATAATGCCAACCAGCGCACCGCACGATAACGTTGATAACGTGCCGGCCACTAAACATTTGTAACCCATATTGATAATCTCGCCGCGCCGTTCAGGACACATCGTGCCCATGCCGCCGATCAAGATACCGAGTGAGGCGAAATTCGCAAATCCGCACAGTGAGTACGTCATCATCACTCGGCTGCGCTCAGATAATTCGGTGGGCGCAAGTTTGGCCATATCCAGATACGCAATAAATTCATTCAACACCGTTTTCGTGCCCATCAGCGCGCCTGCGGTTTGCGATTCTGCCCACGGAATTCCGGTGAGCCACACAATCGGTGCCATCACCCAGCCAAAAATACCTTGCAGCGTGAGCGGCTTGCCGAATACGTTTGGCAGAAAATTGAATAGCTGATTGGCAATCGCAATCAGCGCGGTCAGCACCAGCAGCATCGCAACGATATTAATAAAAATTTGAACGCCATCAACCGTGCCTTGCGTCACGGCATCCATCGCACTCGACATCGGCACGCCGGTGGCGATCATGCCATCCGTTACCGCGCCCTCATGCGGCACCATCAAAGCGGAAAACGCAATCGCGGCCGGCGCGCTGATAAAACTCACAATCAGAATATGCCCAATCGCATCCGGCACAATCGGTTTTAAAATAATGCCGTACAGCACCATCACCGTGCCCGCAATGCCCGCCATACCTGCCGTCATGGTGATGAATAATTCGCCGCGCGACAGTTTGGAAATGTAGGGCTTGATAAACAACGGTGCTTCCACCGTGCCCAGAAAAATATTCGCCGCGGTGGACACACCAATCGCGCCACCCACACCAATCGTGCGGCGCAGCACCCACGAAAACGCATTTACCACCACGGGCAAAATTTTCCAGTAAAACAAAAGTGATGAAAGTGCGGAGACCACGATGATGAGCGGCAGCGCCTGGGTCGCGAGTACAAACGGGCTCGCGTTGCCTTCGACCTTGAACGGTAAATCCGCGCCGCCGATGTAGCCGAACACAAATTTGGTACCTTCGCGCGTGGC
>JANXWW010000161.1 GCA_025350945.1 Burkholderiales bacterium | reverse complement strand
ACCACGCGCTTCGGCACTTTAAATCGCGCCATGCGTTCACGACAAAATCCGATCACTTCTGCTTCGGTGGCAACTGCGCCATTTTTTAATTCCACAAACGCACACGGTGTTTCGCCCCATTTTTCATCCGGCTGGGCGACGACGGCTGAGACCATGATGGCCGGGTGTCGAGAGAGAACATCCTCGACTTCAATCGATGAAATATTTTCGCCGCCGGAGATGATGATATCTTTTGAGCGGTCTTTAATTTTTGCGTAGCCGTCGGGATAAATCACCGCGAGATCACCCGTGTGATACCAGCCGCCTGCGAAGGCTTCTTCGGTTGCTTTGGGATTTTTCAGATAGCCGCGCATGGTGATGTTGCCGCGAAACATGATTTCGCCCATCGTCTCACCGTCGTGTAGAACGGGTTGCATGGTTGCCGGGTCCATCACGGTCATGTCTTCTTGCAGCGTATAGGCAACGCCCTGGCGGCCGTTATTCATTGCGCGATCTTCGATGCTGAGTTCATTCCACGCTTCGTGTCGCGCGCAGATGGCAGCGGGGCCGTATACCTCGGTGAGCCCGTAGACATGCGTGAGATCAAAGCCCATTGCCTCCATGCCTTCGATTACTGCGACCGGTGGTGCAGCACCTGCAACGAGGCATTTCACTTGATGGGTAATATCGCGTTTCATTTCAGCAGGTGCATTAATCAGTGTGGCATGCACAATCGGCGCGCCGCAGTAGTGCGAAACTTTATGCGCGCGAATCAAATCGAATACGGTTTTTGCTTCCACTTTGCGCAGGCAAACATTGGTGCCCGCCACCGCTGCAATCGTCCACGGAAAACACCAGCCGTTGCAGTGGAACATCGGCAGCGTCCACAAATAAACCGGGTGATGTGGCAACTGCCAATCCACGATATTGCTCACCGCATTCAGATACGCGCCGCGATGGTGATAGACGACGCCTTTCGGATTGCCCGTCGTGCCGGAGGTGTAGTTAAGCGCGATAGCATCCCACTCATCGGTGGGGAGTTGCCATGCGAAATTTTTGTCGTCTTGTTCAATAAATTTTTCATATTCAAATTGGCCGAGCAGTTTTCCGCCGGTAAACGTGATGTCATCGACATCAATCACCAGCGGTTTTATTTTTACGAGCGTGAGCGCTTTCTCGACCACGCTAGAAAATTCACGGTCCGTAAATAAAATTTTCGCTTCGCCATGATTGAGCATAAAAGCAATGGTCTCGGCATCGAGGCGTGTATTCAGAGTATTTAACACCGCGCCCAGCATCGCAGGCGCGTAATGCAGTTCAAACATTGCAGGAATATTGGGCAGCATGGCGGCGACCGTGGTGCCCTGGGTGACGCCATGTTTCGCGAGTGCGGATGCCAGCGCTCGCACGCGCGCATAGGTGTCGCGCCAGGTGATGCGGCGGTCACCGTATATTGTCGCGGTGCATTCCGGATAAATAATCGCCGCTTTGCGTATGAACGAAAGTGGTGAAAGCGGCGCATAGTTCGCGGCGTTTTTGTCGAGGTATTCGCCGTAGATACTCATGAGGCCTCCAGGCGCAATGGTGCAATTGCTTTTATAATTTGAGCCGTTTTAGGTGGGGTGCTGAAATGCGATAACTTCAAATGAACTGGCAATTTCGCACATCTTCCAAAATATAAAAATGCGTTGTCCTACGGCATACACAAAACAATAAAAAATGGCGAAGACTCGCATCTTCGCCATTCATTTTTACCACGTAAAACCAATCAAGCCTTGTTCAAATCATCCGCCTGAATCGGTAATTTGCGAATGCGTTTTCCGGTAGCGTTGAATACGGCATTCGCGACACTTGGCCCGGTCGTTGCCACAATCGGCTCACCAATACCACCAGGCTTTTCGCTGGATGCAACCAGATGAACATCAACGCGAGGCATCTCGCTCATTCGCAGTACCGGATAATCATGGAAGTTGGATTGCTCGACTTTGCCGTCCTTAAATGTGATTTTTGAAAGCAGCGCAGCCGACAATCCGTACGCCACGCTTGATTCAATTTGCGCTTTCACGATATCCGGGTTCACCATCATGCCGCAGTCGACGGCGACGGTCATGCGGTGAACTTTGGGCGTGCCGTTCGTGACTGAAATTTCGGCCACTTGCGCAACATAGGTGCCGTAGCCTTCCATGATCGCAATGCCCTGGAATCGGCCGTTGCCCAGCTTGCCGCCGGCTTTGTAGCCGGCTTTGTCGGTGGCGATTTTGAGCACATTACGATAGCGTGCGCCTTCGGCACCTTCAAGCAGTGACATGCGAAATTCCAGCGGGTCTTTGTTCGCGGCCAGCGCCATTTCGTCGGTAAAACTTTCATTCGCAAACGCGTTTAGCGCGTGCGAGACTGAGCGCCAGTAGCCGACACGCACACCTGAATCATGAATGGCGGATTCCACAGTCATGTTGGCGATGTTGTACGGCGTAACTGCTGCTTCAGTCATGAAGGGATCGAGGCCGTCTTTTACGACTGGCGGAAATAATCGTGCTGTGACCGATTGCGACGTGAGCCGAAATTTCATACCAACGGGTTTGCCTGCTGCGTCCAGCCCGGCGGACAAGGTATTCAAGCTCACGGGACGATAAAAATCATGTGCCATATCGTCTTCACGTGTCCAGATCAGTTTCACCGGCTTACCAACCGCTTTGGAAATTTGCACCGCCTGCACGATGAAATCGACATCAATGCGGCGACCAAATCCGCCACCTAAAAACGTGGTGTGGACGTTGACTTTTTCTTTTGGAAAGCCGGTGATCTGCATCGCCACGCCTTCGGCCATTTGCGGAAATTGTGTGGGCCCGTAAAGATCGCATCCATCCGCGCGCACGTCAGCGGTGAAGTTCATAGGTTCCATTGTCGCGTGCGCGAGGAACGGTAATTCGTAGCTGGCTTCGAGTTTTTTCGCTGCACCAGCGATGGCTTTTTCCGCATCACCGGTTTTCTTCACCGACGCAGCGGGTTTGGCGAGCGCATCTTTCAAGCCTTGCGAAATGGAGGCTGTAGAAAGTTTTGCGCCGACCCCATTATCCCACGTGATATTCAGCGCATCACGTGCCGTTTTCGCTTGCCAGAATGTTTTGGCTACCACTGCTACGCCATCATCAATCTTCACCACCGCAATTACGCCAGGCATGGCTTTCGCTTTTACATCGTCCACGCTCATTGGTTTGCCGCCGAGCGTAGGACATTGCGCGAGCGAAGCGATCAACATGCCCGGCAATTCGACATCTAGGCCAAATTGCGCCTTGCCCGTCACCTTTGCGGGCGTATCCAAACGTTTGACTGGCTTGCCGACAATCTTGAATGACTTCGGATCTTTCAGTGTTGGCGTTTTAGGCACCGGCAACGTGGATGCTTTTTCGGCGAGCTCACCGTAGAACATTTTCTTGCCGCTCTTGGCTATGACTTGACCCATCTCGGCGCGGCAATCGGTTTCCGGAATTTTCCATTCAGCGGCGGCAGCAGAAATCAGCATCATGCGTGCTTGTGCTCCAGCAACGCGCAGGCCTTCCCACGCATCACGCACGCTGGTGGAGCCGCCCGTGAGCTGGCCGCCCAGCAGTGCGTTGATGTACACCGGATTGGCCGGTGCGATCTCGACATTGACTGCATTTAAATCTACTTCCAATTCTTCCGCGACCAGCATCGGCATGGACGTGTAAGTGCCTTGGCCCATTTCCACGCGATGACAAATAATCGTCACTTTATTGTCGGAACCGATTTTGACCCACGCATTCGGTTGCGATGTTTTTACGCCGTCTTTTGCGGTGGCAGTTTTAGCGATTGCGGGTATCGAGACACCAATAACCAGACCGCCGACAGCAGCGGTGGAAAGTGCGACAGATGATTGCAGGAATTGACGACGGCTGGAATTCTTCACAATGTTTTCCATGTTATGCCTCGCGCGCTTGGGTTGCGGGCTGGCCAGCGGCCTGGTGAATCGCGGCGCGAACGCGTTGATATGTTCCACAACGACACACATTGCCGCTCATGGCGGCATCGATATCTGCGTCACTCGGTTTTTTATTTTTGTTGAGCAAGGCAACAGCGGACATGATTTGTCCGGATTGACAGTAGCCGCATTGCGGCACATCCAGCGCGATCCACGCCTGCTGCACCGGGTGCAGGCCTTTGTCCGAAATGCCTTCGATGGTGGTGATATTTTTGCCTGCACAGGCTGATAACGACGTTGAACATGAGCGAACTGGTTCGCCATTTAAATGCACCGTACACGCCCCGCATAGCGCCATGCCGCAGCCATACTTGGTGCCATTAAGTTTAAGGTGATCCCGCAGCGCCCACAGTAGCGGTGTATCGGGAGCGGCGTCGATGGAAACGGCTTTGCCGTTAACGTTGAGTTTTGTCACGATGAGTGCCTTTCTTGGGTGGACTTAAAACAAAGATGAACGAATTAAACGATGGTAAAAAAAGATACGCACCGTTTATCGCGAGACGAAAAGCGCTAAAAAAAGTTTACGGGCGAAATATTAAATGCGCAATTACAGTACATAAATGCGCAATTACAGTGCACATCAGTGATATCTGACGTTACGCCAATGCTAAGAAAATGTCATGTTGCGCCGCACAATTCATGTTTTGCATGCTACCTGGCAGCGCATACACCGATATAGCCCGCGCCCCGACACATCGATTCGCTCAATCGGCCCTGCGCACACATGACATTTTTCACCATCGCGATCAAACACCCAGTGGCGGTAACGGCCGTATGAAACGCCCTGCTTTTTGAGCTTCTGCGCAATTGCCATGTCGTTGGTGATGCCGCGCGTTTGATACGATTGGCGGGTGAGATTAAGTGCCGCTTCAGCCAGTCGCAAACGTTTAGCCGCGTTCAGATCGGCGATTCGCGCGGCGTAATGAATGCGCGCCACAAATAAAATTTCGCTGCGCAAATAATTACCAATCCCCGCCAGAAATCCCTGATCCAGTAGCAATGCCGCGAGGCTTTTACGCGCAAAGCGAACATCGTTAATTTGTTCAAGCACATTGGCAATTGTTGTTGATGCGCCGAGCAGTTCCACGCCAAGTTTCGCGATGTAGGGATGCTCGTCAATTTGTTCACTTGGCCAAACCGAAATATCAGAAGCGCTGTATAGCACCGCGATCACATCATCGGTATGAATCGCCATGCGGATCTGCAAGCCGGGCTGCGGAGCGTGATTGCGTTTCAGCACGCGCCATTGACCGTAGAGCTGATTGTGGCTGTAGATGACGATGCCGTGATCAAAGTGCGTGAGTATGGCCTTGCCGCGCGGCTCCACGCGGGTCACGATTTGATTTTGCATGCGCGGCGCATGTGGCACCAGATGGGGAAAGGCAAACTCGACCAGGCGCGCGCGTTTGCCATTTAGGGCTGCGGCCAGTACATCAGCCGAGCGTTTTATTTCAGGACCTTCAGGCATGATCAGAGCCGCAGCGTGGCATAGTACGTTTTATTTGCGCCACCCGTTTGCATATTTCCGGAGCCACGCCCTGATTTCTTGATCGGGCAGTGCTTTGCTGATGTGAAAGCCCTGCACAACATCACAGCCGAATTTTTTCAACTCGTTGTAAGTTGCTTCATCTTCTACACCTTCAGCCACCACCGATAATTCAAAATGATGCGCAAGATCGATCACCGAGCGCACAATTTGCTGATCGCCTTTTGACTTCCGCATATGTAGCACAAATGATTTGTCTATTTTCAATTCGTCCAGCGGAAAGCGTTTGACGTATGAAAGCGAAGCGTTGCCGGTGCCGAAATCATCCACCGACAAGCGCAGGCCTTTTTCTTTCAGACGCTGCAAAATAATCAGTGACTGATCCATGTCGCCAATGGTGGAGCTTTCGGTTATCTCGAGCGTGAGATCGCTGGGCTTGATTTGCCATGTGCCCATGCATTGCTCAACAATTTCCGGGAGATCGCTTTCGCCGAGCGATACCGTGGAAAGATTCACACTTACGCCGACATGAATGCCATCGCGTCGCCACTCGCTTTGATTGCGAAACACGGTATTCATCACCCAACTGGTGAGCGAATTAATCATGCCGTTTGCTTCAGCGACCCGCACAATCGCGGCCGGGTCCACCGCGCCGCGGTCGGGCACATTCCAGCGCAATAGTGCCTCCACCGCTTCGCATCGACCGGTTTTTAGATCAATCTGCGGCTGGTAATGAACTTCAAGTAAATTGGCGCGGAGTGCATCGCGCAACAATGCTTCGAGGCCGGAATAGACATCGAGATCACGGCGATCTTCAGTTTGAAAAATATGCAGGGACAAATCACGATTCGCCGCAATCGCATTGGCGATGTCAGCGTTGACCACCAGCTCCTCGGCGTACTTTGCGTGATCAGGAAAGCAGGCAATACCGATCACTGGACGCACTACAATCATGCTGTTTTCAAAACTGAATGGCGCTTCCAGTGTTTGCCGAATTTTATTGGCCGCGAGCCATGCCTGGGTGCTCGATTTCAGGTTGGGCAGCAGCATACAAATTTTATCGTCGGATATCTGCACGTAACGATCTGCCGGACGCAGTATCGACGGCAGGCGCTTCAATGCGCGGCGCATGACATCGCTGCTGGGCACACCCAAAAGCGCTTCCAGCTTATCAGGCCGTGCCAGGGTGACCATGAGTACCGCAACAAAGCGCTGCGACATTCGTGCATGATCTAGTGCATTCGCCAGTGTTGGTTTCAGGATTTCGCGCGCCAACTCATGCTGAGTGCCATTCGGCCGCGCGGCGACAGCGCCTGAAAAATCGGAATTGCCAGCCTCAGATTGCATCTATTTTCAATTTTATAAATTGCCGTACAGAATAATCGGGAATATCACTGATTTCAAAAAATCGTCTACTGCAAATAAAATTCACTTATATCCAAACCAAACGCTTTGGGCGGCAGACCACGACGAATATACACCGGCCTTTCCGACACGTCATACAGCAAATCCTTGGTGGTCGGAAATTTGCGCACAGTTTTGTCCGCCTCGGTAATGATCATCACCTTGGGCTTCAGACGTTTGAGTTTATTGTGAGTTGCGACAACCGCCACTTCACCGGTTGAAAGCTCGACTAGACTACCGACTGGGAACGCGCCGATGGACTGAATAAATTGCTCCAGCATTTCAGAATGAAACTGCGTGCCGGCAAAACTGGACATGGTTTGAAGCGCCTCATGAGGCGACGCGGTCTCGGCATAATTTCGTTGCTGCGTCATGGCGGCGTAGCTGTCAGCGATGCCCGCCATGCGCCCGAACACGGTAATTTTTTCGCCCGGCAATTGAAATGGATAGCCTTTGCCGTTCATGCGCTCATGGTGTTGCGCGACGCCGTCCATCACATCCGAATGAATGTTCGGTGTCTTATGCAAAATATCCAAACCGAATTGCACATGCTGTTTGACGTGATCAAATTCGGCTGGTGTCAGTCGCTCGTGTTTTTCGAGCAGTTCAATCGGGATTTTTATTTTGCCCAGATCGAGCAGCATGCCCAGCAGCCCCAAATGCGACAGGCTGTTTTTTGGGTAACCCAGGTGACGGCCGAATGCGACCAGATTCACCGCCACACTCAAACCATGCCCATAAGTGGACATATTTTGCTCACGCAGCCGCGCCACCCACATCATCGCGTCCGGATTACGCACCATGCTCTCAACCATGTCATCAATGACAGCTTCCACATCTTCAAGCAGCAGCGCGCCGCCGCTACGAATGTCCTCGGTAACGCGATGCAGGAGATCGTTGGTGCGCGTGAAGGCCTCATGCGCGAATTGAATTTCTTCTTCAACGGTCAGCTTGTCTTCATAAATGGTGAGCTGAACGGTCTCAGGAATGAACGATGGCCGCACATAGGCGCCTGTCGTGTTGTACTCATCATTTATATTGTTGTAATCGATGTCATCTTTTTGCCTGGTCAGAAACAGGTTGCGCACGCTGTCTTTGAGCTGGCTGAACAGCCCCTGTTTTCGTTTGCCGCTGCCGCCATCAAGACGGGCGCGAATGGCTTCCCGGTCAACAGAAAAATTTTGCTCGCCATCCGGCTCATCCGGCTGCGTGGCGGTGCGCATCTCGACTGCAAAACTGGTTCTGCCTAAACTGGTTTTGCCTTTAGCGGGCACATTGGTCTGTTTATCGTTTTGCGCTGTTTTTTTATTTGCGGTGCTGGGGTAGGAATCGGCCAAGGCGTCGCCGTCTTCAGCCTGGCCATCAAGCGGTGCGGCAACCTTGGTAATGATGACTAGCGGTGCCTCTAAGGCTTCGCGTCGTTCGAGTGGCTTGGGCTTGGGCAGCGGCTCGTAGGCGCTACCAATGGAGCGCTGCGGATCGATCATCACCCACGAGCAGCATTCAACCACCTGATCAAGCTGTTCGCGATCTTCGATCAGAAATCCTTGTAGTAGAAAAGGCGTGTCGATCCACGGCCGATCCAAGTCAGCGACGAACATGCCAATCCTCAAATCAGCAGATTTAACTTTGCGATACATAGTGCATAAATGGTGCGAGGCGCCAGCTCTCTTTAAAAGACAATATTTTACTCAGTTTTTCTGCGACGATCTGCTTCATTGTAGATAGCGAAAGCGCTGCAGAAAGCGTTTTATATAAATCATGCAAATGCCAATAGTGGATTTTATGTTTGGCAATCGCTTCACAAACGATTATGCTCGCCCATCTTTCAGTTTTGGAATGAGCTGCAAATGAAGTTTCAATTGTTGACAACGGA
>JANXWW010000119.1 GCA_025350945.1 Burkholderiales bacterium | reverse complement strand
CTTTGTGCCTTGACCGTTTCTTTGGCGGGGGCGTCGGCGGTGTAACGTTCAGGGCGGAAAATCCCCGCAAAAGTAATATGCACGCTGCTCGACAACCACCCCATCAGCGAGAGCGCCTCCGCCTGCTTCCAGGTTTCTTTCGGCCACAATCCGCGCTGCGCATAGCCACCGCCGAGGTAGGTGAGGATGGCGACGTTCTCGGTCAATACTTTGCCGTCAACCACTAGCACCGGCACCCGCGCTTTCGGATTGAGGCGCTGAAAATCGGCTTTGTGTTGCTCGCCATCTTTTAGCGAGATCGGTACGGATTCAAACGCGATGCCTAACTCTTCGAGCACAATGTGCGGTGCCAATGAGCACGCGCCGGGGGAATAATAAAGTTTGATCACTATTTTGCTTTCGCTTTTTTTAAATGCAACCCCTATAGTCTCGTAATTAGGGAGGACGTGTCAAACCGGGCACCGCCCACGCACTGCACTTCGCCGTAAAATTGATCGATTTGCGCGGTAATCGGCAGCTTAGCGCCATTGCGACTGGCCTCATCGATAACAATGCCCAAATCCTTGCGCATCCAGTCCACCGCGAAGCCAAAATTGAATTCGCGTTTCAGCATGGTTTTGCCGCGATTTTCCATCTGCCACGACTGCGCTGCACCCTTGGAGATGACATCAAGCACCAGATTGCCATCCAGCCCGGCTTTTTCAGCAAACGCCAGACCTTCGGACAACGCCTGCACAAGGCCAGCGATGCAGATTTGATTGACCATTTTGGTGAGCTGGCCCGCACCCGATGCGCCGAGCAGCGTGCTTACCTTAGCGTAGGAATCCATGACCGGCTTGGCCAAATCAAAAGCCGCCTGATCGCCGCCGCACATAATCGTGAGCTGACCTTTTTCCGCACCCATCTGCCCGCCGGATACCGGCGCATCGATGAAGGCCACACCGAGCGCCTTGGCGGCCGCGTAGAGCGTGCGGGCGGCGTCTGCGGAGGCGGTGGTGTGGTCGACTAGCACCGCACCGGCTTTCATGCCTTTAAGCGCTTCTGCGGCAACTTCACGCAAATCCTGGTCGTTGCCCACACACATCATGACGAAATCAGCGCCTGCGGCGGCACTTGCAGGTGTGGATTGATACGCGCCACCAAATTTTTCCGACCATGCTTTTGCTTTCACCTCGGTGCGGTTGTATACAGTGACGTCGTAGCCTTTCGCTTTAAGATGGCCCGCCATCGGGAAACCCATGACGCCTAATCCTAAAAATGCGACTTTCATAGTTGCTCCATAAATTGAAATAGTAAACTCATCCACCAGAGAGGCATTTCAGGCATTTTACCGTCAAACGGCACGTCAATACTGGTGTTTTGATTTTTTACAGCGTCTCAAGTTTTAAGTGCAACGCCTGCTCAGTCATCCCGAGCGTTTTTGCGAGGGATCTGCTTTTCGCCGCAATAAAAAATTCCAACAGCAGATCCTCACGCCCCCGAAAGGGGGTATCCATCGAAAAACCGTTCGAGATGACAGTGAGAGTTCGACCGAATTTAGCGATTCACCCAATTTGGCGGTTCTTTGCCCGTGAGTGCCGCTTGCAAATTCGTCGCGGCCAGCATCGCCATTGCCATTCGCGTACTGCGCGTGGCACTGCCAATGTGCGGCGTGAGTGCGACATTATTGAGCGTCAAAAATTCGCGGTTAAGCTGAGGTTCATTTTCAAAAACATCCAACCCCGCGCCGGCAATTTTGTTCGTTCTCAGCGCATCAATCAAGGCCGCATCGTCGACCACGCCGCCACGCGCAGTATTAATCAAAATCGCGGTCGGTTTCATCAGCGCAATTTCTTGTGTGCCGATAAGATGATGCGTGGCGGGCGAATACGGCACCATGACGACGACAAAATCGCTCTCCCGCAACACTGCCTCTTGCGTTGCGTAGCTCGCGTTCAACGCCGCCTCAGTGGCGGCGTCGAGCCGCGTGCGATTGTAATAACGCACTGTCATGTCAAAACCCAGCGCGCGCTTTGCAATCGTCTGACCGATGCGGCCCATGCCGATAATGCCGAGTGTGGCGCGATGAATATCCGCGCCCAGCATTTGCTGCAAAGCGAAACCTTTTTTCCAATCGCCACGTCTGAGCCATGCTTCAGATTCCGTCACGCGCCGTGCGGCGGCCATCAGCAATGCGAAGGTAAGATCAGCGGTTGCGTTATCGAGCACACCGGGCGTATTGGTGATTTTTATGCCGCGCCTTTTTGCTTCCGCCGCGTCAATATTGTTGTAACCCACCGCAATATTGCTCACGACTTTTAAGTGCGTGCAAACATCGAAAAACGCGGCGTCAATCTTGTCAGCGATAGTGCACATCACACCCGCACAAGCTTGCGCACGGTCACGCAATTGATCGGGCGAAAGAATGTCATCACCTTCGTTGTAATCAATTTCAAAATCAGGCGACAAAAAGTCGATTACTTCGCGGAACACTTGGCGCGAAATAAGAATCCTGGTTTTCATTTTTATCAAGCTTTCTAGATCAGTGTTTGTTGGCACCGCCCAGATACGCTTCATACACCGCCGGATCATTCTTCAGTTTTTCAGGCGCACCATGGACTGAAATGCGTCCATTCTCCATTACATATCCATAGTCAGCGACATTCAATGCGGCAGCGGCAAATTGCTCCACCAGCAGCATGGTAACGCCATCACCTTTGAGCCTGAGAATAATGCGAAAAACTTCTTCGACGAGAATGGGTGCCAGCCCCATCGAGGGCTCGTCGAGCAGGATCACATCCGGGTTCATCATCAATGCGCGCGCCATGGCGAGCATTTGTTGTTCGCCACCCGATAGCGTCCCAGCCAATTGAAGCTGCCGTTCTTTCAGGCGCGGAAACAATTCCAATGCGCGCTCAAGATCAGCTTTAATATTGCCTTTTGGGCGCGCGCCAGTAAAGCGTGGAAAAGCGCCAAGCGTTAAATTATCACGCACACTCATAGTGGAAAAAACCCGTCGCCCTTCTGGCGAATGCGCGAGACCCGCGCGCGCGATACGATGCGAATCGAGTCCGGAAACATTTTTTCCATTGAGCGAAACATCGCCCGATTTGGGTTTTATCATGCCGCAAATCGCGCGCATGGTGGTGGTTTTGCCGGCACCGTTGGAGCCAATCAAGGTAACGACTTTGCCTTTGGGCACCTCTAATGAAATACCGTGAAGCACTTCAACTTTGCCGTAACCTGCGTGGAGATTGTTGATGGTTAGCATCTTGAGTCCTAAGCAGGGAAAGGTGCGGGTGCGGGTGTGGATGAAGGCGATTCAGCGCTCCCGGCATCGCCACCCAGATAGGCTTCAATCACTTTCGGATTCGACTGCACTGCGGCTGGTTTACCTTCAGCAATCTTCTGGCCGAAATCAAGCACCGTAACCGTATCGCAAATCGACATCACCACATCCATGTGATGCTCAATCAAAATCAGCGTGATGCCATGCTCGCGAATTTTGCGAATAATCGCGACCAGCTCTTTGATGTCCGGTGCCGTCAGGCCCGCAGCAGGCTCATCGAGCAATAACAGATTCGGACTCAAGCCCAAAGCGCGACCAATTTCGAGCAGGCGCTGTTTGCCGTAAGGCAGATTGCGTGCTTCTTCATTCGCCAAATCAGCAAGTCCCACAAACTGCAAAATACTGGCCGCACGTATCCGCGCGTGATGCTCTTCTGTGCGGTAGCGTTTGGTGCTCAGCATCACATCGAGCACATTGCTTTTGAAGGTGTGATGTAGGCCAACCAGCACATTTTCGGTGGCCGTCATCTCACCAAATAGTTGCACATTCTGAAATGTGCGCGCAATGCCGCCGAGCGCAATGGCCGATGGGGTTAAACCAGAAATAACACCACCGTTAAACTCAACCGCCCCGGCAGTGGGTTTATAGATTCCCGTCAGCACATTCATCATCGTGCTTTTGCCCGAGCCGTTCGGCCCGATCAGGCCGTGGATCGTGCCTTTGGCGATTTTGAGATCAACCTGATTCAGCGCTTTCAAGCCGCCGAATTGCATGAGCACCTGATTCGCATGTAGCAGATCGGCGCTCGATGATGCGCTATGCCCGGATTTTTCCCATGCCAACGATTCGTTTGCTAGAGCGCGATACTCATCAACCTTCCTGAAACCGGTCGGCCACATTTTTTCAAGCATGTTTCGCAAGAAACCAATCACGCCGTCCTGCAAATAATAAACAACGAATAAAGTCATCAAACCAAAAATCGTCAAGCGCCAATCGATGATGTTTTCAAGCTTGTAGGAGAAAACTGCCATGGCAATAGTGGCGACGAGTGGAATGGCAACTTCGCGAATCGTCTTGCGCTTTTTGGCCAGCAGCCAGATTGACGCGACAATTCCAATTGCCGCCGCGGCATAAGCAATCTTGCGAAACAATTCGATATCGGATAGCAAGCTCGGCAGCATCACCACAATTGCCGCACCCAAAATCGGCCCGCTGCGAGTTTTACGGCCCCCCATAATCACGGCCAGCAAAAATAAAATCGTCAGCTCGAAGTTATAAGTGTTGGGGGAAATATATTCTTCAGAATAGGTGTACAAACTGCCCGCCAACCCAGCAAGACCGGCGCTGAATACAAACGCGAATACCTTGTAGCGATAGACCGACACACCCATGCAATCACACGCCACCGGGCTTGCGCGCAAGGCCTGAAAGGCGCGCCCAAAATGCGATTTCAATAATCGATTCACGACGATCAACGCGATCACCATCAGTGCGGCGACCACATAAAAATATTCAACTTCGCTTAGCTTGTGACCGAAGAAAGAAGGCTTCGGCACTTTGATTCCGAGCGGGCCTTCGGTAAGAAAAGTCATCTCGTTAATCAAAATCTGAATGATGGTGCCAAATGCCAACGTGACCATCGCCAGATATGGGCCAGTGACGCGCAACGCAGGCAGTGCGAGCAGCGCACCGAATGCCGCAGTAACCGCAATACTCGCTGGCACCGCAAACACAAAAGGCACACCCAGCTTGAAGAACAAGGCACCTGCTGTGTACGAACCGATACCGAACAGCCCGGCGTGGCCGAGCGAGACTTCGCCGGTGTAGCCGACCACAATATCGAGGCCGAACAATAAAATTGCGTAGATTAAAATCGTCTCAGCCAGATGAATGTAATAAGGATTGGTAATGACCAGCGGAAACGCAATTAACACGATCAGGGCGACGATGCCCAGGACAAGACTATTTCGTTTCATTGCTTAAACTTTCTTGATAGTGGTTTTGCCAAACAAGCCAGATGGCTTGATCGCCAGAACCAGCAACAGCAAAAGTAAGCCCGGCACTTCTTTGTAACCGGTCGAAATGTAGTAGCCCGTGAGCGTTTCGGCGATACCAAGAATGAGCCCGCCGACAATGGCACCCACTCCCGACGTAAGCCCGCCAATGATGGCAACGGCGAACGCTTTCAAGCCAAGTGCGGTACCCATTGTGGCACCGGTCAACGTCAACGGTGCTACCAGAACACCTGCGAATGCAGCCGTGGCGGACGAGAGCGCATACGAGAACGTCACCACCTGCCCGGTGTTAATACCCATCAACCCGGCGGCGTCAGAATCGTTTGCAGTGGCGACCACCGCTTTGCCGTAAATCGATTTGCGATTAAACATTTCCACCGCCAACATCATCGCCAGCGCACCCAGCACCACAATCACCTGCATGATTTGTACATTCGCGCCAAAGATTTGAAACGGTGCGGCAGGCACGGGCGAAGGAAACGTCAAATCATCCTTGCCCCAGATATTTTCAGCGACGTTTTTGAAAATAATCGCCAACGCAATCGTTGACATGATCCAGCCAAATTCATTTTTGGTTTTAATCGATGGCCGCACACCAATGCGTTCCACCACCACGCCTTGCAAGGCACCGAATAACATCACCAGCGGAATCATCAACCAGTAATTTAGATAAGGCCCGCCCATCACACCACCGGCAAGACTCAAGCCCACTAGCGCACCTAGCATGAGCGCTTCACCCTGCCCAAAATTAAGCGTGCCGGACGTGGCAAACGTGAGTTGATAGCCGAAGGCGATCACCGCATAAATCATACCGAGCGCGATGCCACTGAATGTTAGTTGCAGGAAAATATCCACGGCCGTTTTACCTTTTGAATTTTTGAGTTTGCTGTTTGAATTATTTTTATCGTTTGACCATCAAGGATAGCGCGGAGGAGAAATATCCCCCGCACTTCCACTGCTTTGAATCCTTAACTTCCACTGCTTTGAATCGTTAATTACTTGGCAGCAACCACACGGCCTTCGTTCACCTGACCCATTACCGGCATGCCCATCTTGATAGCTTCGTGGTCATCTTTGCTGAATGGCTTGTCATAGGTGGCAACAACGCCATCCACTTTTTCTTTCAAACTTTCTAGTGCTTCACGAACTTTTGCGCCGTCGGTAGTGCCCGCTTGCTTGATCGCAGCGGCCAGCAGATAAACCGAGTCATAACCCTGTGCTGCAGACACCGGCGAAGGAATGCGACCGTTCGCGGGGTTATAGGCTTTCACATAGGCGTCGATAAACGCTTTACGCTTTGGGGTGTTACCGTCCTGAATAAATGTTTGCGGCATCATCGCGCCATTGCCGTTCTTGCCCGCGTTGTCGATAAAATTACCCATCGACAATGTCCACGAACCAATCATCGGCACTTTCCAGTTGAGTTTTTCCATACCGTTGGCAATTTGCGCCAGTTCAGGGCCAATCGCATAGGTCAATAAGGCTTCAGCGCCAGCCTGTTTTGCCTTCAGCAATTGCGCGGTCATATCAACATCTTTGACGTTGAATTTTTCAACAGCCACAGCCTTCACACCTTTTTTATCCAGTGCTTTTTCCAGATCTTCACGACCTAGCTGACCGTAATTGGTGGAATCGGCCAGGATTGCGACCTTGGTAAATTTACGTTTGCCGATGGCTTCTTCGACAATCATTGCTGATTGGATAGTGTCAGCGGCAGCATTACGAAAAATGTAATTTTCTGCGTGCTCAGGAGCTACAAATTGCTTGGTCACTGCGGAACCGGTCGCAACATTATTCATCACCGGAATTTTTGCTTCCTGATAAAAACGCTGCGAGGCAAGTGAAACACCGGTGTTGATAAAGCCGAGTGTGGCGACCACTTTTTCCTTGTTGATCAACTCCTGCGCGATTTGTACGCCGCGCTCGTTCTTGGCTTCATCATCGCGTTCGACGATCACAATTTGACGGCCCATCACGCCACCTTTAGCATTGATTTCCGAAACAGCCAGCTTCACACCATCGCGCATTGATACGCCCATCGGTGCAGAACCGCCCGTGAACGGGCCCGATACGCCGACCTTGATCGGATCGGCAGCCCATGCAGACACTGACAACATGGCTGCCACGGCAGCCGATAAACCCAGTGATTTGAATTTCATTTGAATCTTCATGCGTAACTCTCCATAAAGTAAAAAATAATAAGTACATTTTTGTTTTATTGACTTGCGCCTCGCGAGCGTTTCACAAGCCGTAATACGATATTGCAATGACGTGCCAGCTTCCACCTCCATAGTTTTCGCTACATATTTACAAGATACAAGAATCAATACCCTTGAAGCCAACCGAATTTGAGTGAGGACAGCCACAATTCGATCTGGGGGAACATATAAAGCAGCACCAGTAATAGCACCCCCGAAAGCAGAATGATAATTTTAAATGGATAATACGGTAGCTCGCCTGCCGAAAATGTTTCCCGACAAATCATCGCCGTAAGCGCGACAATCAGCGAGGGGAAAAACCTGTCCCACCTGGGTCGATAGTTTGTTGATCGTTAATAATAAGTTCTGCATGATTTTCTCTACAAAAAAGCAGCGTTTATGACGTGATTGACAGCAACTTATCCAAACGAAACGGCCCAGAAAAAAATGAATAAAAAATGGCAGTGCACCCATGCTGCTTCGCTATTTTCAAGTCATGACGATGACGATTTCTTGCCACCGAAGTAGCGGTTGTAAGCCATCTTGTAGTCAACCAGCGTGTCGTTTTGCCATGCGCCGCAACGCTCGGCAAAAGCCTTCATCGAGTCGTTTACTTTTTTGAATGTCGCGTTTTCGCTTTCCTTCTTGGCAACCACTTTGTCCCAACTGGTAAGCTGCGCTTGCAGCACCGAGGACGGTGTTTTGTAAAACTTGATGCCGGATTTTTTAAGCTCAGCGTAATCCTTGGAGTAACGATCAATTGCTTTCCAGGACATATCCGCGGAAGACGCTTGCACGGCGTAATCGATAATCGCTTTTAGCTCGGCAGAAAGCGTGTTGTATTTGGTTCTGTTGAATAAAATTTCAAAGTTTTCCGATGCCTGATGAAAGCTCTGCAGCATGCAGCTCTTCGCCACATCAGGAAAGCCCAATGTGCGATCCGATGAAGCGTTGTTAAACTCCGCCGCATCCAGCAAGCCGCGATCAATAGCCGAAACAATATCAGCGCTCGGCAGCGCATTCACCGCAGCGCCCATGTCGTTAAAAATATCAACCGCCAAACCAACCGTGCGATATTTCAGTCCCTTCAAGTCTTCCGGCTTGGTGATGGGCTTTTTAAACCAGCCCAGCGGCTGCGTGGGCATGGGCCCGTAGATGAACGATTGCACATCGAGATTAAGGGTTCTGTAAATCTCATCCAGTAGCTGCTTGCCACCGCCGTACTTGTGCCATGCCAGCACCATATTGGCATCCATGCCCCACGCCGGGCCGGAACCCCACAGCGCTAGCGCCTGCTGTTTGCTATACCAGTAGGCAACCACGCCGTGGCCGCCATCAAGTGTGCCTTTGGACACGGCATCCAACAAATCAAATGCCTTGACCACCGCCCCTTGCGGAAGCACTTCAATCTTTAAGCGACCACCGGCCATATCGTTCACTTTTTTAGCAAAATCGTTCGCGAATTCGTGAAAAATATCTTTGGCCGGCCAAGTGGACTGGAAACGCAAATTGACCGTTTGCGCAACGGCAATCATCGGAAAGCCGGTAATCGTAACAGCCGTGGCGGCAGCAGAACCGGCCAAAAATTTACGACGATTTGGTTTGGTTCGTTTATTGTCTAACTCGGCTACAGCAGGCACAACCGTATCTGACATGGCATTTTTTCTCCTGTTGATTCGATGAATCATTTTTGTATTTTTGCCATGATTGCTTTAGCTACAGTCCACATGACAATCTTATAGATTCAACTTGACGCCCCGAGCCACACGTTGCGTTGACGCACAACAAAATCACATTCCCGTTATGCATACAATGTTTGCATAATACTGTTAGCCGCCAAAACCTAAAACAGGGAGTAATCACTATTGACTTTTGCAGCCGTTTACATACTTTTTTATTCACACAAAGATATTGCCTAGTCGAACACGCTTACAACGCCCAAATAATCTGAAATGAAATCGATGGACATTTTTTCTGCGCAAAAACGCATCGCTAAAATCGGCGCGACCGGTTTTGCCGCGCGTTGGCGGGCACCGATTGCGCCGGCATTGGCACTGTTGGCCATTCTGGCAGTCACGGTCACGATTCTGCTGGTGCTGTTTAGGCATGAGAATGCGCTGCAACGCAATCAACTGATGCGCGATATGCAGTCCATCGAAGTGTCAGTAACGCGCGAACTGCTCGCCGATCAGCAATTTGTGGATCGCCTTGCCTTTGAGCTCGCCGAACGCCGCGACGCGAATGCGTATTTCGTGCTGCAGGCTGAAGAATACGTTCGGCAACGCCCGGCGATTGCCAATATCTCCTGGAACAGCGTCTCCAGCGATACCCACCTGTACGCCCCACAATCACGCGCCCGCGCGGACATCCTCAGCGAGCGCCCGGCGATGGAAGAGTTGGAACGCATCATGCGGCTGACGGAAGCAACCGAGCGCGGCACTTACACCAACGTTTATCGTGACTACCAGCAACATAGTTACCTGGAGTATCACTCACCGGTTGCTCACAATCAGACACAGTTAGGAACAATCAGCGTGACGTACCCGCTGCATCGTCTGGCTGAGCTATTAGTGCCTGCCAATTTCACAAACCGGTATAGCGTGGCGATTATGGAATCCGATATTGCCACCAAGCGCGAACAGGCTGAAACAATCAACGATAACTTGTCACAGTCAGTTGCATTGACGCTACCCTGGCGTGATGTACGCCTGGTGGCGACGTTGCTCAAAACAGAATCATCACTCACGCCGCGCATTCTGGCCGCGTTGACACTGGCGATGGCGGCATTCATCACCTGGAGTTTGTTGGCATTGCGTAAACATGTGAAGCGACGCGACGAGGCCGATCTTGCATTGGTCGCATCGCACGAGCGCTTTGAAACGGTGACCGAAGCGCTGGATGCGGCTGTGTATGTGGCGGATTTAAAATCGAACGAAGTGCTGTTCGCGAATGAAACCTGTCGGCAGTTTTTTTCGAACGCGAGTTTGAACTTGGAGGCAGGTGCCGATGTAAGTGCAATCGAATCTGGATTCGACGCTGCACCCAGCCGTATTTTTGCGGCGAGCACCTTGATTGATGCAGACGGAAAACATCTCGGTGTGCAAAAAGACGAGTTCTTTCATCGCACCAGTAACCGCTGGTATTTGCTGCGCGCGAAATGCATTCAATGGGTAGATGGTCGCGTGGCGCGAATGCATATGGCATCTGATATTACCGACCGCAAACAAACAGATGAGCTTAATCGCCAGCAGCAGGAAAAATTATTATTGACCTCGCGCCTACTCACCGTGGGCGAGATGGCGTCCACACTGGCGCATGAAATCAATCAACCATTATCTGCCATCGCCAGCTACAACCAGGGCTGTGTGCGGCGGCTGCGCTCGGGTGCATGGGATGCAGAGGAAATTGCGTCCACACTCGAAAAAGCATCTGCGCAAGCCGAACGCGCGGGGCAGGTGATTCAACGCGTGCGTGAATTCCTGCGCAATCGCGAACCGACGCGCACGGCACACAATGTGAATGACGTCATGAGTGGCGTCGCCAAATTAGTCGAGCTGGAGGCTGAACAGGCGCAGGTGGAATTGAAACTTAAACTGCACGCAGATTTGCGACCCGTGTTGATGGATCGCATCATGGTGGAACAGGTGGTTTTAAATTTGGTGAAAAATGCGATCGAGGCGATGAAAAATACGAATCTACTTTCACGCTCGCTAACCATGACTACACTGCCTTCAGGTGATGATGTGGTGGAAGTCTCGATCACCGATCAAGGCCATGGCATTACCGCAGAATCGGAAGCAGAGCTATTTAAACCATTCTTCACCACCAAGCCTGAAGGCATGGGTATCGGTTTAAATATTTGTCGCTCGATTGTGGAATTGCACGAAGGCCGGTTATGGTTTTCGCGCAATGCGGGCGCGGGTAGTACGTTTCGTTTCACGTTGCCGGTTGCGGCCTGATGATTGCCAAAACTTTAATCAGTATCCATATTGTTGATGACGATGAAGCCGTTCGCGATTCGCTCAAATGGCTGCTGGAGGGCCACGGCATGCGCGTTTTCACCTACCACGATGGCGATAGCTATCTCGCGGCATTTATCAGCACCAAGCCCGACATAAACGCATGCCTGCTGCTTGATGTGCGCATGCCCGGCATGAGCGGTGTGCAGTTGCACGATCAGCTTTTGCAGCGCGGCCATACCACACCCGTGATTTTTTTAACCGGTCATGGCGATGTGGCAATGGCCGTTGAAGCAGTCAAGCGCGGCGCGTTTCATTTTGTGGAAAAACCATTTGCTGAGGATTATTTAGTCTCATTAATTGAACGCGCGATTGACGAAGGCAGCAAACGGCAAAGCGAAACCGCAGGCGATGATGCGATCCAAAAACGGCTTGCAGGCTTAACACCTCGAGAGCGCGAGGTGCTCGACATGATTGTTGAAGGCAAGCCAAACAAAACGATTGCAGCAACGCTTGCGATCAGCGGCAAAACAGTCGAAGGCCACCGTGCGCACATTATGGAAAAACTTAGCGCGCGCAACGCCGCTGAGCTGGTGCATCTGGTGCTGCGCGCACGGCGCTAGATCATTTGCTTATTGTTGCAACTGGCGGTTGAGCTGCGCCCTTTGTCTTCGCCGTTGGATGCCATGTCAGCACCGCTGACATCACCGCGAATCCCACCACATACGCCAACGCTACATGCCAGCCATGTTTGATCCACAGCCAGGCTGATTTCGCTTCCGGAAAATTATTCGATAACGCCACGCCCGCGCTTGAGCCAAACCACAATATCGAGCCGCCGAAGCCAACCGCGTACGCCAAAAATCCCCAGTCGTAACCGTCCTGCTTTAACGCTAGCGCGGTAAGCGGAATGTTGTCAAACACGGCGGAGACAAAACCCAGCCCCAGCACGGTCACGCTGGATGCCGCCGGCAATTGCTCGACGGGCATCATCGACGCCGCCAACACCAGCGACAGTAAAAAAAGCGTGCCTTTGAATGTGCCCGGCAGCAGCGACCAATCCGGCTGGCGAATCGGCACGCAGAGCAAAATCGCCGCCCACACCGTTGCGCCGAGAAAAGGAAAAATATCCGAGTAAGCCGCGTATTGTGTATTGACGACGATATTCACCGCGACCACCGCAATCAGAATAAAGGCGACGATACCGACCCGCGCATAGTCAATAGCCACATGATGTTTTCCGAGCTTATAAATCGGCGAAAATTTTTGCTGCTGAAGTGCCGCCGGAATGCCGCAAACAATTAATGCCACCACGGCGGCAACATACGCGTGCAGCACTTCAATCGGCTTGACACCATCGATCCACATCATCGTGGTCGTCGTGTCACCGACCACGCTGCCCGATCCGCCTGCGTTTGATGCCGCCACAATCGCGGCGAGATAGCCGATATGCACCTTGCCGCGAAACACCGCATGCGCCATGCTGCCACCAATCAGCGCGGCGGCGATGTTGTCCAGAAATGATGAAATCACAAACACCATCACGAGCAGCACGAATCCGCCCTTCCAGTCGTCAGGCAAAATGCGCGGCAATATATCGGGCACGTGGCTGTCTTCGAAATGTTTTGATAGCAGCGCGAAGCCCATCAACAGGCCAAAAAGATTCGCCAGCGTGACGCACTCGTGCCCCAGATGCACAATAAACCCCTGCACATGCGGGCCTGTTTTAAATCCCGTAATGAATATTTTGTACGCGCTGATCGCAATCACACCGGTGAGTGCAACTTTCAACGTGTGGTGATGAAAAAGTGCGACGCCCAGCAGCGTAGCGGCGAACAAAATAAAATCAAGCGGGATGCCGAAAAGATAAACGATGTTGACCGGATGACCATTGTCCGCAGCAAACGCTGCAGGTGCCATCGTCATCAGAAAAATCGCGATCACCGCTCTGCCGAACAAACTAATTCCAGACACTTTTTTCTCCCTGTTTAGTGACGCTTGAGCGTGTTTAAATTGTTCGCAGATTTTAGCATTTGAAATTTTGCCGCAAGATTGATTGGCGAGTCAGGTTGCGAAGCTAACTAAGAAAAAAACGATGCCGGTTCAATTTTACGAGCGGTGTCACATAGTTCCGCAACGTGACCTGCAAATGCAAGATGCTCATCCAGCTTGCCGATTGACCACTTTTTGCTCGAAACACCGCTCCCATGCTGGGGTTTGCTGAAAATTATCTATGCCAAAGCGCGTTGCAAAATAATTCTGTTTTTGCTATACTTTCAGTAATTACTGAACTTTCACAATTTCCTGTTCACAATTTCAACTACACACAAATGAATCTTTCGCCACTCTCGCAAGATTTCGTTCTTCACTTCGGCGAAATGGGCAGCCGCTGGGGCATCAATCGCACCGTCGGGCAAATTTATGCGTTGCTGTTTGTGTCCGCCAGCCCGTTAAACGCGGATGAAATCGCGGAGGCGCTACAGTTCTCGCGATCCAATGTGAGCATGGGATTGAAAGAACTGGAAAGCTGGCATCTGGTGCGGCTGCAACATTTGCCGAATGATCGTCGCGAATATTTTTCCGCCCCTGAAGATGTGTGGGCGATTTTTCGCACGCTTGCCGATGAGCGACGTAAACGTGAAATCGATCCCACACTTTCAATGCTGCGTGATGCGCTGCTGGCCACGCCCGCGAACGAGGAAGACAAATTCGCGCAAAAACGCATGACTGAAATGCACAACTTGATCGAGATGGTCACGTCATGGTTTAACGATGTGCATCGCCTCGAACCGGATACATTGAAGCAGCTCATGAAGATGGGCGCGAAGGTCACAAAGCTATTGGAAATGAAGGACAAAATTAAAGTTGTTGCAGGCGGTAAAAACAGATAGCCAGACAAGTTTTTTGGAGTTCACCATGTTCGATCCTGTCATCCTCGCGCGTGCCCAGTTCGGTGCCAACATCACCTTCCATATTTTATTCCCCACGATTTCAATTTCGCTGGGCTGGCTTCTGCTGTTTTTCAAATTACGCTTCAACAAAACCGGCGATACAAAATGGTCAGCGGCCTACAATTTTTGGGTAAAAGTTTTTGCGCTCACTTTTGCGCTCGGCGTCGTTAGCGGCATCACCATGAGCTTTCAATTTGGCACCAATTGGCCGGGCTACATGCAGACGGTCGGCAATATCGCCGGGCCGCTTCTTGCCTATGAAGTGATGACCGCGTTTTTTCTTGAGGCAACATTCCTCGGCATCATGCTGTTCGGCACCAATCGCGTGTCGAACCGCGTTCACACTATTGCCACATTATTGGTTGCGGGTGGCACCACCCTCTCCGCGTTCTGGATCATCGCGCTAAATTCGTGGATGCAAACACCGGTCGGTTTTGAAATGATTGACGGCAAAGCGCATGCGACCGATTGGCTGCAAATTATTTTTAATCCCTCGTTTCCGTATCGTCTCGTTCATATGTTGTTGGCATCGGGTTTGACGGCTTCGTTTTTGGTGGCCGGGATATCAGCCTATCGCTGGCTACGTGGAGATCGCGTGCCTGCGGTGATGGCGGCGATGAAGACAGGCGTTTATGTGGCCGCTGCGCTGATTCCACTGCAAATTATCGCGGGTGATTTTCATGGGCTCAACACGCTCAAACATCAGCCCGCCAAAATCGCCGCGATGGAAGGTGTGTGGGAGACGGAACGCGGCGCGCCAGTGCTGCTATTCGGCATGCCGAACGAGAAAACCCGCAGCAACGATTACGCGATTGGCATTCCGAAAGTGGCAAGTTTTATTTTGACGCATGATCTTGATGGCGAAATTAAAGGGCTCAATGAATTCATAGGTAAACACCCGCCGGTAGCACCCTTGTTCTGGGGATTTCGCATCATGGTCGGTACCGGTATGTTGATGCTGGCGGTGTCATGGTTTGGCGCGTGGCGGTTAAGGGGGAAAAACGAGCAAAAAAACGAGCCGGGAAAATTACTGGCGCGCGCATTAGTCGCGATGAGTTTTTCGGGCTGGGTGGCGACCGTCGCGGGCTGGTACGTGACTGAAATCGGACGTCAACCGTATCTGGTTTACGGTGTGCTTAAAACCGCAGACGCCGCATCCACCGTACCCAGCGGCATGATTGCGACCACCTTCGTAATGTATTTACTGCTTTATATTTTGCTGACCATTGCTTATGTTTCCGTAGTGTTTTACATGGCGCGGAAGGCGCAGTTTCCGAGCGTAATACCGCCGTCGCAGGAAGCGCCTCTGGCAGGCCCAATTGCCGGGCCGGCACGTGGTCGCGGCAGCTTTTTGCCTGCACACAAATAAGGGCAAGGTGAAAAATGGATCAGTTTCCGCAACTCGCTAACGGCGGATGGCTGGCAGTTGTTTTCCTCGCACTCATGGGCATTTCGATGCTGCTTTATGTGGTGCTGGATGGCTATGATTTAGGCGTCGGCATTTTGTTGCGCCGCGCGGATGATGCGCAAAAAGACGTGATGATTTCGTCCATTGGCCCGTTCTGGGATGCGAATGAAACCTGGCTGGTGTTGGGCATCGGCATTTTGCTAGTCGCATTCCCGATGGCGCATGGCGTAATTCTGGGCGCACTTTATTTGCCGGTTGCATTAATGTTATTAGGACTAATTTTGCGCGGCGTCGCGTTTGATTTTCGCGTAAAAGCGCGCGCGCAACACAAGCCGCTGTGGAACTGGGCGTTTTATGGTGGCTCGCTCACGGCTTCTTTTTCACAAGGTGTGATGCTGGGTTTGTACATCACCGGATTTGAAAATAGTTGGCCGCACATTATTTTTGCCATCATTACTGGTGCCTGTTTGTGCGCGGGTTACTCGCTGCTGGGCGCGAGCTGGCTGATTATGAAAACCACGGATGAATTGCAGCAGCGCGCAGTACGCTGGGCTTATGGCTCGTTCTGGTTTACGGTCGCGGGCATTATCGCGATATCGGTGGTCACACCGCTGGTGAGTCCGCGTATATTTGCGAAATGGTTTTCGCTGCCGAATATTTTTTTACTGATGCCGATTCCGGTTGCCACTGCCGCACTGTTCTTCATTATTTTCCGCACATTAAAGCGACTACCAACACGGCTTATGGACAATAACGAATATGGTGCGTGGGTGCCTTTTGCTTCAACTGTCGCCATCTTCATTCTCGCCTTCTATGGTTTGGCATATAGCCTTTTTCCATTTTTAGTCGTTGATAAAATCGATATCTGGCAAGCCGCCAGCGCACCGGAATCCTTGAAGATTATTTTGGTTGGCGCAGCGATTGTGCTGCCTACTATTCTGGGCTACACGATCTATGCGTATCGCGTTTTTTGGGGCAAGGCACGGGAGTTGACGTATTATTAAACGCTAGCACTGGCGCGGCTTTTCAAGCTTTTTCGCAGATTCAAGTACGAGGCGGTGGCGATACGGCGCTACAGCATGACCAATGTTGGGAAGGCGTTAGGATTAACGGTATCGCGTATCAGCTAGATTGTGAAAGCAACTGGTGAAGCGAAGCGGTGAAAGGCGAGAGGGAAGGCATTACTCTTGCATACTGTGCCCAAAGTTCTGTTATTTATCGCTTTCATTTAAAGCAAAAGCTGGAGTACGGCCATGCAATACAACATCTCGCTTTTAAAACAAAGCAATTACCAATATTTACTTGATATTAAGAATGCTGCATTAAAAGACTCGACGCCCATTCTCCCGAGGCAACAACTGTCCTTGGCGTTGGGGGTCTTACTGATTGCGTTCTGCGCGAGCGGGTTTGCGCAGAGCGAAGCTGCTGCTCCCAGCGCTGCTAAAACAACTGCGGCCTCACCCGCAGACCGGGTCAGCGAGATTGAGGCGGCGCGTATAGAGCTTGAGGCAATGTCTGAGTCAGATCAAAAGCACCGTGCGCAGCTTGGCAAAGCCACAACAGAAGATGAGACGAAAGCGCTATGGAAAGCACAAGGCGAGATCGACAAGAAAAACCAGACGAGGCTCGATCAAATCGTGACGATACATGGCTGGATAAAGCGATCTGTATTTGGCGATAAGGCCGCAATGGCGGCATTTCTTATAGTGCAGCATGCTGATTTGCCTAAGATGAAGCGCTATGCGCCCATGATCGAAGCTGCTCTCCTCGCAAACGAATTGAGAAAAGACTATTACGCTTTGTTCTTTGACCGCGTGAGGATGTATGAAGACAAACCTCAACGTTACGGCACTCAGATTCGCAGTGAGACCGCAACGGGCGCGCAAACGTTTTGGAAGATTGAAGACGTGAAGAATGTAGATGCGAGGCGAAAAGAAATGGGAATGCCGCCGCTAAGTGAATACGCTAAGTTTTTTCGTGTTCCGCTGCCAAAGGAATTGACTGATGTTGCCCAGCCTGCGTCGCAATCTGAGAAGCCAAAGCCAACCGAATAAAGTCCGGACAACTCTAAACCTTTACCGCAAGAGGCATTGCAAAAACATGGGGAGCATCAGAGTCAGTTACTATGCCGGAATCAGGCCTTGCCTTTCGCCTAAGCCATAAATTCCTGCAATCATCGTTTGATGGCTCAAATTCTGCGAACCGAATTTCTTGTCTCCGTTTACTTGATGCAAGACCTAGCCCAGCGTCCCCTTAATAACCCCATCGTCCCGGCGATTTTTGGCTATACGATTTGCTCGTATCGCGTTTTTTGGGGCAAGGCGCGGGAGTTGACGTATTATTAAACGCTAGCACTGGTGCGGCTTTTCAAGCTTTTTTGCTGCAAGATATCCGCCGATATTGGACTTTTGCAGGTCATAGCTGCGCAACGTGTAGCTCAGAAATAGAATTAGCACTAGAATCAGCGACATGACAATAAACATCAATCCCACCCTAGACGCGCTCTACAACAATCGCGCCGCCGTCTCTGACCATGAGGCAATCTTCGTACGCTGGCGCGCGCAATCGGCGACGACGCGTAAACATCATGGCGGCGAATTTAATCTCGCTTACGGTTCGCATCCGCTGCAAACACTTGATATTTTTCCGGCGAAACAAAATCGTGGTCTCGTTATTTTTATTCACGGCGGCTATTGGCGGTCTCTCGATAAAGACGACTTTTCTTTTTACGCGGCGCCGTATTTAGCACAGGGCATTAGTGTGGCGTCAATTAATTATCGCTTGTGCCCGGAAGTAAAAATCGACGCCATTGTTGAAGATTGTTGCGGCGCTATTGCATGGCTTTCGGGGAATGTTTCTCGCTGCAACATTCGCTTTGATCGCAACGTATTGATCGGTCATTCTGCGGGCGCGCATTTGGTGGCAATGCTGTGCGCAACGGATTGGTCAACGCGCAATATTGAAGCATCAAATTTTCGTGGCGGCGTGTTGATTAGCGGACTTTACGATCTTTCGCCGCTGCTTGAAACGTCGGTAAATACAGACACGCAGCTAACGAACAAAACTGCGAAGGCACTTTCGCCAATTCATTTACAGCCGAAACTCGCCCTGCCGCTGGATGTGTGGGTCGGCGGTAGCGAGACATCTGAATTTATTCGACAGTCGCAATTACTGCCAGAGACCTGGCAGACGAATTGCACTCCATTGCAAATCATCCGGGCCGCAAACCATTTCACCATTGTGGATGAATGCGCAAAATCGAATTCGACATGCTTTCAACGCTCCCTGCGGTTTTTTTAAATCATAACTGTCCGCCATTCGCGCCTCGCAACGACCATTCAACACACTGAAATTACGATTTGTCACACGATCGCCATCAGTGCCATGATGCTCACCTATAATCAAGGTGAATTCAATTTAACAATATCAAGCCGCTCAAATTAATCCCATAGGTGAAACTTGTCCTCACAGCCACCCTCCCCTGATCTTTCTAAACTCACCATTGCACGCGATCAAAAAGCATTTACCGGTAAAAAGCGGGGCCGAAAAAAATGGTGGATCATTGCCGCCCTCACCGTCACCGCCGTCGGCGCATTTGTGGCATTTCGCGGTGGCGGCACGGCACAGGTTGAAAGTGGCGTTGTCGCACTAGCCTACCCGGCACAAGCGATTACAGCACTCAATGCAACCGGTCGCGTGACGGCGCAACGCAAAGCGGCCGTATCCACCAAAGCTACGGGACGATTGGAATTTTTGGGCGTGCTGGAGGGCTCTGTGGTCAAGGAAGGCGATATTCTTGCGCGAATCGAAAACAAGGATGTGACCGCCACGCAAGACCAGGCGCGAGCAGGTGTGCGCGCGGCGAAAGCGAACCTGGAGCAAGGTCTGGCCGAAATGCGCGATGCGCAATCGAATCTCACACGCTCGGAAGATCTGGCAAAAAAGAATTTTATTTCCGGTGCCACGCTTGATACTGCGAAAGCGCGCTATGACAAAGCTAAGGCCGCGGTGGCAAGCCTAAATGGCGCAATTGGCGTGGCGGAAGCGAACATGCGCGCCACGGCGGTGTCGGTTGAACAAACGTTAATCCGCGCGCCCTTTGATGGCGTGGTGCTGACCAAAAATGCCAACGTGGGCGATATCATCACGCCGTTTTCATCCGCGGCCGACTCCAAAGGTGCGGTGGTCAACATGGCCGATATGTCCACGCTTGAAGTCGAGGCCGATGTGTCGGAAACTTCAATTTCAAAAATCAGTGTTGGCCAACCTGTGCAGATTCAGCTAGATGCATTTCCCGATTTGCGCATACCCGGCAAAGTCAGCCGTACCGTGCCGACGGTGGATCGATCCAAGGCGACTTTATTGGTAAAAATCGAATTCATCGAGCGCGATCCCCGCGTGTTGCCGGACATGTCCGCCAAGGTTTCCTTCCTCACACGCGCGCTGACCGACGCTGAGAAAAAACCGGTTACCGCGGTGCAAGCTGCTGCTGTCGCCAAACGCGATGGCAAAGACGTGGTGTTTTTAATTGAAGAAAATTTTGCCAAACAAACGTCGGTCGCCGTCGCGGGGAAAATTGGCGATTTGGTTCAAGTAAGTGGCGTGAAACCCGGCGATAAAGTCGTGCTTGCCCCAAGTGAAAAATTAAAAGATGGCGCGGCTGTTGCTATCATCAAGAAATAGTCGTTATGCAAGGATCGAAAACGCTGGTTGAAATAAGGCATCTCGTCAAAAGCTACAGCCGTGGCGGACAAATTGTGCCGGTGCTGCAAGACATCACGCTCAATATCGCCGAGGGCGATTTCATTTCGCTCATGGGGCCATCGGGTTCGGGGAAATCCACATTGCTCAATCTGATAGCGGGCATCGACAAACCCGATTCCGGATTATTGAAAATCGCGGGCGAGGACATCACGCAATTAAGCGAGGGCGAGCTGGCCGATTGGCGCGCGTCGAATATTGGTTTTATTTTTCAATTTTACAATTTGATGCCGGTGTTGAACGCATTTGAAAACGTCGAGCTACCGTTGCTGCTCACCAATCTTTCCAAATCGCAACGCCGCGAGCGCGTCGAGATGACACTTGGGCTGGTCGGCTTGAGTGACCGCATGGATCACAATCCGAATGAGCTATCCGGCGGACAGCAGCAACGTGTCGCGATTGCGCGCGCGATTGTGACCGACCCGACAATTCTGGTGTGTGATGAGCCCACGGGTGATCTGGATCGGCAATCGGCGACGGATGTGTTGGCGATGCTGAAAACACTGAACACCGAAATGCATAAAACCATCATCATGGTGACCCATGATGCGCATGCGGCCGAAGCGGCGCGGCGGATGGTGCATCTGGAAAAAGGCGAGTTGATTGATGGTTAGCAGCCAAAAAATACGGGACGTAGAATGTATTTTCTGAAACTTATTTTCAAAAATATCTTCCGCGCCAAATTGCGCACTGGCCTGACTATTCTCGGCCTTGTGATTGCGATTGTGGCGTTCGGTTTGTTGCAAACCGTGGTTGACGCCTGGTATGCCGGCTCGAACTCTGCCTCATCCTCACGCATGATTACGCGCAATTCGGTTTCGCTGGTATTTCCGATGCCCATCTCATATCGTGAACGGATCAAGGCGGTCGATGGCGTGAAAGCGATTACGATTTCGAATTGGTTTGGCGGCATTTACAAAGAGCCCAAAAATTTCTTTGCGCAGTTCGCGGTGGATTCAGATAATTTTTTTGATCTGTACCCTGAATTCATCATGCCACCCGAAGACCTGCTCGCCTTCAAACGTGATCGACAAGGTGCTGCGGTAGGCCGCAAGCTCGCAGAACAATACGGCTGGAAAATTGGCGACACCATTCCGATTCGTGGCACGATTTATCAGGGTAATTGGCAGTTCACGATCCGCGCGATTTTTGATGGCAAGGAAGAAAGCACCGTCGTCAAACAATTTTATTTGCACTACGATTATCTGAATGAAGAGATCAAGAAAAAAAATCCGAAGCGCGGCGATCAATCCGGGATTTTTATCGTTGAGGTGAACGATTCATCGCGCATTGCCGATATTGCACGCGCCGTGGATGCGGAATTTAAAAACTCCCTCGCCGAAACGCTGACTGAAACCGAGAAGGCATTTCAGTT
>JANXWW010000117.1 GCA_025350945.1 Burkholderiales bacterium | reverse complement strand
CGATTTACGGCGGCTGCAAAAAACGCTGGCGTTTGCTGCACTAAATCTTCGCCTGATTTATAAACAATTTCAGCCCCCGCCGCGGTCTGTTTGGTTGCTAATCCGGCTTCAACAAATTCGGGATAGAGACGATCACGGCATTTTTCGAGGTAGCAACGATCCGCCATTTGCGCCATAATTTCTGCCGAGCCCAACAAATTACCGAGGAAGCGAAGCAGAGGGTCTGCGACCGCAATATCGGCAACGGATTTTTCAACACCGGTAAAATGTAAAAGCTCTGCACCGGTTTCCTGGAGTTCTGCCAAACCCACTTTTGGTAAATATTCGCGCAAAAATTGCACGCCGCGCGACACATGCGAAGCGGTATAAAACGCACCGTTCAGCGCAGTGAAATCGCTGGTTTTTCGCAAATAGCCAATGTCGTGAAACAGCGCCAGCAAAATGCCCAGCTGAAACAGGCGCACATTCAGTGGCGGTGAATCGCGCCGCGAACGCTCGTAGCCGTCCATCAATCGCGCCATGGCGAGCACCACTTCCATCACATTTTGTACATCATGAAAACGCGTATCGCTGGCCTGATAGCCGACATATTCACCCCGATACAGCGCAGCAAAATCCGCAAAAGCGCGATCCATGAGCGCGTGATTAGCACCGGGATAGAGCAGGCGAAACAGCCTGTTGATCTCGCGCTCCACCACCATCTGATCGGTGGTTTGGATACGGTTGGTCACATCAAAATCATTACGCCGGACTTGCATTCACATTCCATTCAAAATTCTGACCGTCTTGAAATACTGTAATGACAGTACTTACTTAAAATTACTCAATTACCGCCCCAGTTACCACCTCAGTTACCAAATCTGGCAGCCGTCAGCTGTCGCTTTGCGACACTCGTGTGACACTTTTAGGCGCTCAATAGTGCCCACTCATCCCTGATTCCAAAAACTTGCTGCACTTGATTCCGCATCTAGCCCTTTATGGCTTTTGATTAAAGCGGTATATTCGATACAAAGGAAATTCATCATTCATGCCCACTATTGAATCCGATAACACCGCTGCAATCGAAGCACGCCTAGTCGAACTACGAGAAGAACATCGCGATCTCGACCTGGCACTCAATACCCTGGCCGCCACGCCTACCCACGATCAATTACAGTTACGCCGCATGAAAAAGCGCAAGTTGCTGCTCAAAGATCAAATTTCATTCCTAGAAGCGCAATTGACTCCGGATATTCAGGCATAACGGCTGAATCTGTTATGAACTAATTCACTTCCACCAATTCACTTTCAACGCTACAAACAAGCGATAATTGATAATATGGCTGAGCACAAAACGCGCCAGCATACTCTGGGCATGTTTTCGATCTGTATCGTTGATCCTCGTCCAGCCTAAGTCCACACACCGTGGCGCACCATAAACCCGGCATTACCCATGAAAAAACAATTTCCTCTACTGCTAGCCACTGCCTCGGTGGCGCTTCTTGCCGCCGTAGGCGCGAGCGCTTACTGGTTGGGCAAAAGTCAGACGGCAACCCCCACGGCCATGCCTACAAGCGCGCCAGCCAAGACCGATGGCGGAACGATGGTGGAAACGGCCGTCGTTAAAACCTCAAAACTGGCGCAAGGAATTACTGCGGTAGGCTCGCTTCGTTCAGACGAATCAGTGGTGATTCGGCCTGAAGTAGCGGGGCGAATTGCAGAAATACTCTTTCAGGAAGGCAAGCCTGTGCGCAAAGGCACAACACTGGTTCGCTTCGACACCTCCGTGCAAAAGGCTGAACTGCAACAAGCAGAAGCTAATTTAAACTTAAATAAAAACAAACTGGATCGCGCCATCGATTTGCAGAAGAAGGGTTTCATCTCAAGCCAGGCAAAAGATGAAGCAGAAAATAATTTTCGCGTGGCACAAGCTTCGTACGATCTAGCTTCCGCAAAACTGACGAAGCTCGAAATCAAAGCGCCCTTTTCCGGCACCGTCGGCTTGCGTTCAGTCAGTGTTGGCGATTACATTCGCGATGGTCAGGATATCGCGAATCTGGAGGCGCTTGATCCGCTCAAAGTTGACTTTCGCGTGCCTGAAATATTTTTAAAACAAGTGGCGGCCGGCCAATCGCTACAGGTCAATCTCGATGCTTTTCCCAATCAGTCATTCGAAGGAAAAGTGTTGGCGATCAACCCTTTGCTCGACGCCAATGGCCGCTCCATCGTGATCCGCGCGGTGGTAAAAAATGCCGATGCGCGCCTCAGACCAGGCATGTTTGCGCGCGTGCGCTTGCTTACCAGCGATGTACAAGATGCCATGACGATTCCAGAGCAGGCGTTGCTGCCGCAGGGTGAAGAATTTTATGTGTATCGCATAATCGATGGGCGTGCTGCGCGAATCAAAGTTGAAATCGGTCAACGTCGCGAAGGTGAGGTGGAGATATTGCGCGGTATTGTTAAAGACGACGTAATTGTCACGGCAGGACAACTCAAAATTCGCGATGGTGCGCCAGTGAAAGTGGCCGCGACGCCTGCCTCTGCCGCCAGCCCCACCGCCACATCTGCGCCAGCAGCGGCACCTAAAAGCTAGTTATGACGCTATCTGACATTTGCATCAAGCGGCCTGTCTTCGCGACAGTCATCTCGTTGGTCATTGTGCTAATTGGCATTATTTCGTACTCGCGATTGTCCGTTCGTGAGCTGCCCAAAATTGATGAGCCGATTGTAAATGTCACGACTGTTTACCGCGGTGCATCGGCTGATGTGATTGAATCGCAAGTGACGAAGCCGCTGGAAGATTCACTATCCGGCATTGAGGGCGTGGATATCATGACCTCCACATCGCGTAGCGAGCAGAGCGATATCACGGTGCGCTTTAAACTCTCGCGCAATCCCGATTCCGCCGCAGCTGATGTGCGCGACAAAGTTTCGCGTGTGCGCGGACGCTTGCCGCAGGGTATTGATGAACCGGTGATTGCCAAAACAGAAGCTGACGCCTTTCCGATTCTATTCATCGCCTTCGCCAGCAAACGCCACACGCAGGTTGAACAATCCGATTACGCGAATTTATACATTCGCCCGCGCCTGGCAACTTTGCCCGGCGCTGCTGATGTACGCATTAATGGCGAGCGTAAAACTTCCATGCGCGTATGGCTGGATCGCGGCAAACTCGCTGCCTACAAGCTCACGCCCGCCGATGTTGAAGACGCTGTGCGCCGACAAAACGTGGAAATTCCGGCAGGCCGAATCGAGAGTTCGCAACGTGAATTCAATGTGCTGTCGCAAACCGATTTATTTACCCCCGAACAATTCGGCGCGATGATTATTCGCGACGCGACCGGCTATCCGGTCAGGATTCGTGATGTGGCGCGGGTCGAGATCGCACCTGCATCCGAACGCACCATTACTCGCTTTCGTGGCGATGCGGCCATATCGCTCGGTGTGGTTCGTCAATCGACTGCGAACACACTTGATCTCGCGGTTGCAGTACGGAAGGAAATTGAGGAGATCAACAAGACTTTGCCTGAAGGGATGAAGCTAACGCTGTCATACGATTCAGCCGTATTTATTGAAGAATCGACCAAGAATGTTTTTCGCACCGTGATTGAAGCCATCGCGCTAGTTGCGCTGGTGATTTTTATTTTTCTGCGCAATATCCGCGCAACATTGATTCCGCTAGTGACGATTCCAATCTCGCTAATCGGCACCTTTACATTGCTCTACGCTGCCGGTTTTACGATCAATATTTTAACGCTGCTGGCGATGGTGCTGGCGATTGGGCTGGTGGTGGATGACGCGATTGTGGTGATGGAAAACATTTACCGCAATATGGAAAAAGGCATGAAGCCGTTCGAAGCCGCGCTCATCGGCTCGCGCGAAATTGGCTTTGCGATTATCGCGATGACCATCACACTGGCAGCCGTTTACGCGCCGCTCGCCTTCGGCCAGACACGCACAGACCGGCTATTTATTGAATTCGCGTTAGCACTGGCAGGCGCAGTCGTGGTGTCAGGCTTTATTGCACTCACGCTCTCGCCGATGATGTGCTCCAAACTGTTGAAACATCAGCCATCACATGGTCGCGTTTACAACGCAATTGAAGGCTTTTTTACCTGGCAAACCGAGGCCTACCGCCGCCTTCTTACCGCTTCGCTCGGCCACCGCTGGATTGCGGGCTTCATCTGGTTGGCGTTTGTGGGTATTTCTGTGCCGCTGTTTGTGAATTTGAAATCGGAGCTGGCGCCGATCGAAGATCGCGGCGTTATTTTCGGCGCAGTGAGCGCGCCTGAAGGCTCCACCATCGCCTACACTGCGGGCTACATGAAACAAATGGAGGCCATCTACGCCAGCGTACCGGAAGGCTCCCGCTATTTTATTAACGCAGGCAACCCCACGCCAGACGCGGGCTTTTCTGTTTTGATTACCAAGCCGTGGGCTGAGCGCAAACGCAGTACGGTAGAAATCGCCAACGAGATTCGCCCGCAAATGCGCGCTATTCCCGGCATTAACGCGTTCCCGCTCACACCGCCAACGCTGGGCGGGCGCGAGAAGCCGCTGCAATTTGTGGTGATGACGCAGGCTGAATATCCGGTGCTCGCACAAATGGTGGAACGCCTCACCGAAGAAGCGCGCAAATCACCGACCATGACCAATATTGATAGCGATCTGCGCTTAAATCAACCTGAATTACGCGTCGCAGTAAATCGCGAAAAATTGGGCGACTTGGGTGTGCCGGTGGAGACTGTGGGTCGTACGCTGGAGACGATGCTGGGCGGACGAGTTGTCACGCGCTTTAAACAAGGCGGCGAGCAGTACGATGTGATCGTGCAAGTGGCACCCGATGATCGCA
This sequence comes from Burkholderiales bacterium, assembly GCA_025350945.1. Classification (GTDB taxonomy): domain Bacteria; phylum Pseudomonadota; class Gammaproteobacteria; order Burkholderiales; family Usitatibacteraceae; genus UKL13-2. Next base: position 6,037 of record JANXWW010000117.1, on the reverse strand, counting down.
ATACACCAAACGACATCTCGGATATTTTTGTGCGTTCGCGTTCGGGTGAAATGGTACCACTATCGAATCTCACCAGCTTGAAGGAAGGCGTTGCCCCGAAAAATTTGAATCACTTTAATCGGCTGCGTTCGGCCACCATCAACGCTGAAATCGCGCCCGGTGCCAGTCTGGGCGAAGCATTAGCGGCCATGAGCACTGCCGCGCAAACGGTTTTGCCGAAAGTACAAACGGATCTGTCAGGTCAGTCACGGGAATTCGCCGAAGGTGCGTCAACCTTGCTGCTGACTTTTTCGCTCGCGTTAGCGTTTATTTATTTGGTGCTGGCCGCGCAATTTGAAAGTTTTGTAGATCCGTTTGTCATCATGCTGACCGTCCCGTTGTCAATTGCCGGTGCGCTGATTGCGCTATGGTTGACAGGAAATTCGCTAAATGTATTTTCGAAAATCGGCCTTATCACCTTGGTCGGCCTAATCACCAAGCACGGCATTTTGATTGTGGAATTTGCCAATCAATTGCAGGAGCAAGGTCGCAACGTGAAAGATGCTGTGATTGAGGCGGCGGTGTTACGTTTGCGGCCTATTTTGATGACCACCGGCGCGACTGTGCTGGGGGCCGTACCGCTCGCGATTGCATCAGGCGCGGGCGCTGAATCGCGTCAGCAAATCGGCTGGGTGATTGTGGGTGGGATGACATTGGGGACGATGCTGACACTGTTTGTGGTGCCTGCGTTTTACACGGTGTTTGCGCGCGGACATCGCGCCAAGACGTCGCCAAAATCAAGCGTGCCGCCTATCGCCGCGCCGCAGCCACAGCTGCAGCCACAGCCACAGCCACAAGCAGGTGAGGACTGAGCGGCTAAGTCGCCCAAAAAACCCAAAACGCGCGCTGTGAATTCGTCCATACGTGCACGTTTGCAAAACCAGCTTCGTGCAACATCGCCATAAATTCTGCCTCGGAATATTTGTACGAATTCTCGGAATGAATGCGCTCACCTGCCGCGAATTTTCGGGCAACACCATCGATATTGACTTGCTGCGCCGCAATCGATTCAAGATGCATTTCGATCCGGCCGAGCAGCTCGTTGTATTGACCCACGTGCTTCCAGCGTGACTCGACAAAGTCGCTGCCGATTTCACGATTGATATGGCGCAGCGCATTCAAATTGAACGCCGCCGTCACACCAAGCGCATCCGCATAAGCCGCATCCAGTCTGGCTTTTTCTTTTTTTGCATCAACACCAATTAATAATCCATTGCTTGCATAACGACGCATCTGCCGCAAAAATTTCACCGCATTTTCCGGCGTGAAATTACCAATGCTTGAGCCAGGATAAAACAGTGTGGTGCGATCATTGACGAGATCGGCGGGCAATTCAAGCTGCACAGAAAAATCGGTGACCAGTCCCACCATTTCAATTTCGGGAAACTCAGGAGCCATGTTGGCAAGCGATGTTTCCATCGTCGGGCCCGCGATATCAACCGCGAGATAGCGCGACGGTTGTAAATGCGGCAGCCACGACATTGCCTTGCAGCAATCTCCCGCACCCAGATCAACGAAGGTGCCGCCCAACCCCACCGCCTCTGCAATTTCGCCTCTGGAATCCTGAAAAATCGCGCGCTCGGTGCGAGTTGGATAATATTCATCCAATTGGCAAATCGCTGCGTACAATGCACAACCCAACTCGTCATAGAAATACTTTGGCTCAATGGTCGCGTGTTGCGCACGCAGACCTGAAATCAAGCGCGCGCGCTCGGCCACTTGATCGATAGCCAGTCGGTTGACGATACGGTAGGCGGGTAATATGAATAAATCGTTTTTCATGCGTTTTTCATGCGTTTTTATGTTCCGGCAGTAGAAATAAAGGTGAATTTGTCTTACATCATTCATTTCATCGCAACCTTTATACTACGGCACAGCAACGTTTTAAAATGTAGGCCAATTGATATTTTTCTAATTTTTGGAGTTTGTCATGATGATCCCCAGCCGTTCACGCACGCTCAAAACACTATTTGTCAGTTTCGCCGCTCTTTTTGTATTTGCGTTTGCATTTGAGTTTGCCACCCCCTCGCACGCGCAAACCACCCTTAAAGTCTCCGCCATTCCCGATGAAAACCCAACCGAGCTTCAACGAAAATTCGCACCACTTGGCAAATACCTGGAATCAAAAATTGGCATGCCGGTTGAATTCACACCGGTCTCGGATTACGCAGCCACTGTTGAAGGTTTGGCTGCTAAAAAAATTGACATGGTGTGGTACGGTGGCTTCACATTTGTGCAGGCCTATGTAAAAACCAACAAGACTGCGGTGCCGATTGTGCAACGCGAAGAAGACGAAAAATTCCGCTCGGTTTTCATCACGCAAACCGGCTCTGATATTAAAAGCCTGAAAGATTTGAAAGACAAAACATTTACCTTTGGCTCGCCTTCGTCCACCTCGGGCCATTTGATGCCACGTTCGTTCCTGCTCAAAGAAGGACTTGATCCAGACAAAACATTCAAGCGTGTGGCATTCTCAGGTGCGCATGATGCGACAGCATTGCAAGTCGCGGGCGGCAAGGTGGATGCAGGCGCATTAAACATTTCCGTCTTTGAGAAAATGATTGCCGAGAAAAAAATCGATGATAAACAGGTTCGTGTTTTTTACACCACGCCACCCTACTATGACTACAACTGGACAGTGCGTGGCGATCTTGATCCGGCGCTGATTAAAAAACTGACCGATGCATTTTTAGCACTCGATGCAAAAAACCCCGCCGATGCAGAAATTTTAAAACTGCAACGAGCTACTCGTTTTATTCCGAGCAAAGCGGAAAACTATAAAGGCATTGAAGAAGCCGCATTATCAGCAGGACTGTTGAAGTAAAGCTGATAGCGAACCCGTCGCGCTTGGTTTTGAATGCGGCGGGTTAGCTAAAGTTGTAGCGTCGCCATCTTGTCGCCATCCCGCCCCCACCCTGCTTGTGGTTCTTAATGTCAGTTAATTTCTCCAACGTTACCGTGCGCCTTGGGCGTGATGCTGATGCGCGCATCGTGCTCAATGCCATCTCGCTCAGCTTAAACGCGGGCGAACAAGTCGCGATCATCGGTCCATCTGGTGCAGGCAAAACCACGCTTTTGCACACGCTTGCCTGCGCGATTAAGCCAGTGAGTGGGGAACTCACGATTAACAAAGAAATCCCGTGGACACTTGCAAAATTAGCGCTGCATGAATTACGCGGACGTATTTTTTTGGCACCTCAATCACCACCACTTCCGCCACGTCAGCGCGTGGTCAATGCGGTTTTAGCTGGCCGATTGTCAAGCATCAGTACACTCAGTGCGCTGCTGTCGCTGTATAAACCCAAAGATGCCGCACTAGCGTTTGCTGCACTCGCGCGTTTCAAGCTTGAAGACAAACTGTGGCTGCGTTGTGATCGGCTTTCTGGCGGGGAGCGTCAGCGTGTGGGATTGGCGCGCATGATGGTTTCTCAGGCACCGCTGATATTGCTGGACGAGCCCGTGTCCGCGCTCGACCCCGCTTTGGGACTTTCCGCACTCAAGACAATTCAGGATGAAGCCACCGCCCGCAATGCGACGCTGGTTGTCAGCCTTCACGACGTACAACTTGCCCGTGCTAGATTCGCGCGCCTGATTGGTTTGAAAGCAGGACGAATCCATTTCGATTTGCCCGCCAGCGCAGTGGATGAAGCAACACTCGCCGATTTATACGGTGCAGAATTTGCAGAAGCGGCGGGCATGGCGAAGCCAAATGCAGCCGCTGCCGAATTGCCATCCGTGTTGGCCGCACCGGCTGCCGCACGCTGCTTCTGATGTCAATCCAAAATAAAGCACTGCGCGACCCCGCATGGCATGAACGATTATTTTCCACGTGGCTGCTCGTCGCCGTCATCATGGCCTGCCTCTACGTCACAGAATTCAAACCGTGGACGCTGTTGGATGAAACCAGTCTGCGTGCGACGCGACAATTTCTCGCCTCATTTTTTCCGCCAGCGCACGATGTGGTATTTTTAAAGCTGATCGTCGTTTCAACCTGGCAGACGATTGCCGTCGCTACAGCAGGCGTCACGCTTGCGCTGATTGTTGCTGTGCCGCTTGCATTGATCGCCACGCGCACCTTGTCCATTTCACGCATCGGCAGTGGCCGCGTAGCACTCGTACCAAAAATAATTCGTAACGCCACACGCGGCGTATTAATCGTGTTGCGCAGTATTCCTGAGTTGGTATGGGGGCTGCTATTCGTGCGCGCCATCGGCCTGGGCGACACGGCAGGCGTGCTGGCGATTGCGCTCACCTACTGCGGCATGATGGGCAAAGTATTTTTGGAAATTATGGAATCGCAAGACGCGCGATCAACGGACACGCTGCTCATTAACGGCGCATCGCGTGGACAAGCATTTTTATACGCCACCCTGCCAAGTTGTCTGCCGGAAATGGTGTCGTACACAGTATTCCGCTGGGAATGCGCGATCCGCTCATCGGTCATTTTAGGATTTGTCGGCGCGGGCGGCTTGGGTCAGCAAATGGACTTATCCATGCGCATGCTGGCGGGCGGCCAGGTGGTGACGATGCTTGCCGCGTTTGTAGCGCTGGTGTGGGTCGCCGATGTGGTGAGCAAACAATTGCGCGCGTTGCTGGATTGAATATGAACAAGGCAGCCGCGCCGCAACCGATGCCACCGACGATGCCAACGCCGCCGCCGAGGCGATCTGGTTGGGTTTTTCTCGCTATTGCAGCATTGGTTGTTGCATCATTCGCGACCTTGCGTGGCAATTGGAGCGGACTTTTTTCGCTTGAGTCCGCGTCGAAAATGGTGAATCTTTTTTGGAGCTTTTTTCCGCTCGAAACTGATTTACGCTTTTTGAAAAAAGTGGCGTGGGCAACCGTTGAGACGATTGCGATTTCCTTTCTCGGCACGCTGCTCGCATTGGTTTTAGCAATCATCATCGCGGTGCCTGCGGCCGGCATGAATGGAAATTTGTTGCGTCACATTTCGCGCGGCCTGCTCAATTTTCTGCGTGCCGTACCTGAGCTGGTATGGGCCAGCATGTTGGTGATCGCCGCCGGTCTCGGCCCTTTTCCCGGCACGCTAGCGCTCGCATTTCATACTGCTGGCGTGCTAGGTCGCCTGATCGCCGATGCGCTGGAGAATGCGCCCGTCGAACCCTATGCAGCGCTACGCCGCAACGGTGCCAGTGCAGTGTCCGCATTCGCCTACGGCACGCTACCTGTGGTGTTGCCGCAAATCGCCAGCTACACGCTATACCGCTGGGAAAATAATATTCGCGCTGCCACTGTGCTGGGCGTGATCGGCGCAGGTGGTTTGGGTCAATTGCTTTACTATCATTTGAGTCTGCTGCAATATCGCGATACCGGCACGGTGCTGATTGCGATGATTTTGCTGGTGGCAATTGTCGATACGACGTCGGCGAAGTTGAATGCGCGGCTGGCGACGTAGACGAAAAAGCGAAGATCCCTTGCAGAAACAGCTTATGACGACAAGTTGAACATGCCCGTCTCTATTGGCTTTACAAGCATTTCTGCTCTGTGAAGCACGCCAATGCTGGTGTTTTAACTTTCGAAAAACCTTTTTGCGACTGAATTGCATCTGGGAAGTTTCCCGCTCTGCGCAAGCGCTAAAATAGAATCAGACGAATCAATCAAGCTCAACGTGAAACCCACCTACCTCGCCAAAATCCCTGAAGCTGAAGCCACACTTCGCGCCACCGGCGAGCGCGTGACCGATCCGCGGGTAACCGTGTTATCCACACTGCTGGCCTGCGATCATGCGGTGTCGCATTTGGATATTGCCGCCACCATCGCGAAGCATCACGCAATTGATCGCGTCACCGTTTATCGCGTGCTCGATTGGCTGGTGAGCGTCGGTATTGCGCATCGCATTGCGGGCGATGATCGTGTCTGGCGTTTCATGATGAGCAATCCAGACGCAAAAAAAACCACAAATCATGCGCACGCGCACTTCACCTGCAACACCTGCGGGCAAACTTTTTGCCTCAACAAGGTGCAGCCAAAAATGAAC
>JANXWW010000069.1 GCA_025350945.1 Burkholderiales bacterium | reverse complement strand
GGTGCTGCGTTTGGCACCGGCAGCCATCCCACCACGCGGCTGTGTTTGCAGTGGCTGGAAGCGAATGTGCGCGCGAATCTGGACGCGAAAAAAAAGCCGACCATGCTCGATTACGGTTGCGGTTCCGGCATTCTGGCGATTGCCGCAAAAAAATTTGGTGCCGCGACAACACTCGGTGTTGATATTGATGTGCAGGCCATTGAAGCTGCGCGCTATAACGCAACACAAAATAATGTGGAGATTGCGTTTTCTACGACTGACGTGGTGCTCGATTTTGTTGCCGATATTACTGTCGCCAATATTCTCGCGAATCCGTTGAAAGTGTTGGCACCCCTGTTGGCGAGCCACACTGTTTTGGGCGGACAGCTCGCGCTGGCGGGCATATTGGATCATCAAGCAGATGACATTATTGCGATTTATCAGCCGTGGTTTGATTTGCAAGTTTGGCGTAGCGCGGAAGGCTGGTCGTGCATTGCTGGACTCCGTCGGTAAACGCACCCGTAAATTCGCTAAAATCGCAGCATGCTCCTAACCACCTGCACAACTTGCGCTGCGCAATTCAAAGTTTTGCCTGAACACCTCAACGTGCGTCAGGGCCGCGTGATGTGCGGGCGCTGTCGCACCGTGTTCAACGCGTTTGAAACTTTAAAGCGTGTAGAGGACGAATTACCGGTCATGCCGACGCCGTATTTTCCTAACTCCGTGCCGGCATCAGCGGCTGGCTCGCCCGTGGGCATATCTGCGTACGCGCAAACCATGCCGCCCGCCAGCAGCGCATCGTCTTATCATCTGCCGGATAATGAATTTAGTACGCCCGCCGCTACGACCACCGGTTGGGCCACGCGTGATGATTCCACAGGCCGCTTTACGCCACTGCTGGAATCTGCGTTTCCTGAAACCAGTGAGCAAGAACCCATCGCAGTAGTGCCACTTGGCTCAGATCCAGCGCCGGCAATAACACCACCCGTAGCTTTCGCCACGCCTAATGCAGACATTGAAAAGTTCAGTGCATTGGATGATGAACCCGCCTTCGCGCCACCGCCGGTAAAAGCGGAAAGCGGACGTCGCGAACCGACGATGGGTGCGCGAGATATGCGTCAGCTAACGACTGCTGCCACGTTTGATCCGCGATTGGAAACCAAGCTGGAAGCCCCGCTCGAATTTACGTCTGGCCCCATGAGCGGTGCGCCGTTGATGGCGACTGATCCGGCTGAAGATGCTGATTCACCTTACGATAAGTACGATAGGCGGGATCAGGAAGCACCGCCGTCGGGGCGCTGGCTCATTTTGTGCGGTGTGATGGTGGCCACTTTAATCGCGCAATCGATTTTTTATTTTCGCAATTCACTCGCCGAAACCTATCCGCAATTACGTCCTGCGCTCACCAGCGTTTGCAATGTGCTGGGCTGCCATCTTTCCTGGGCGCGCGATACGGCGGCGATTGAAGTGAAGGGCTCGGAGCTGGTTGAACTGCCCAGTAGGCCGGGCCGCATGCTCGCTAATGCGACCTTGATTAACCGCAGCAAAGTCACGCAAGACTATCCCTTGATTGAATTGCGGCTCACCAATAACACCAACCAGATTGTGATGAGCCGCATCCTTCAGCCAGCCGATTATGTGGCGCAATCGGCGGCGAATGATCAAGGTGGTGCCAACAAAATTGTGATCGATAAAGGTATTGCGCCAAATGCCGAAGTGGTATTCAGTCTCACCATTGAAGTGCCGCCGAAAACGGCGGCGTCTGGCTATGAGTTTTTACCGTTTTATCCTTGATTATTTTTATAAACCCCAGCGTTGGCGGGCGCTTTGAGCCATTTATGCTTTGTAGTCCGCTCCCTGCCTGGAGTTTGTTACCCGTTTTATATTATCTTGCGTCAAAAAAACGACATTCATTGCAGTACCTCATGGAGAAATATATGTCCGCGAATTTGTTAGCGAAAATAAACACGACTGCCCGGCAGTCAACAATGGTCATTGCCATTTTGTTGGGATTAAGCGCCTGCGGCGAGAATCCAAAGTATGAAAATAATTTTCGCCCGCCGTTGCTTGCTGCTGAAATTACGAAACTTGTTTATGACGGCAATACCGATGATTTGCTTACGGCGGGTCTGGGCAAGTCTGGACTGCAATCTGCGACGGCACCCACCTTTGTTGATGCCAGCGCACCCACCGCAGCCGAGCTGCGTCGTTCAGCGATTTACAACAACTATCGTGCGTTGGTCGATATATCAAGCAATGGCGGTTTCGGGACTTTGTACGGGCCGAATGTGGATGCGAATGGTGCCGTTGGCGCGGGTGAGGGCAAGATTGCGGGCACCGAATATTTGACCTATGCCGACGACGGCACGGGCCGCCTCAACGTCACCATGGTTGTGCAAATACCGGCCAGCTTCGACAAAAATAATGCGTGCATTGTTTCTGCGTCATCGAGCGGATCGCGCGGTGTGTATGGCGCGATTGCGACTGCTGGTGAATGGGGATTGAAGAAAGGTTGCGCCGTCGCCTACACCGACAAGGGTACTGGCAATGGCGTGCATGATCTTGCCGCAGATACCGTGGGCCTCATCAATGGCACGCGCACTACGGCAGCATTGGCGGGGACCCGCGCGAGTTTTAATGTCACCAATACCGGCGTCAGCACCATAGCAGCCGATCTGACGGCCTACAACACCGCATTCCCCAATCGCGTCGCGTTCAAGCATGCGCACTCGGGCCAGAATCCGGAAAAAGATTGGGGCTTGCAGACTTTGCAGACAATCAATTTCGCGTTTTTTATCATCAACGAACAGTTAAACGAAAAAGCACCTGGCGGTTTCACGATTCGCTCGGTGACGCCCGCCAACACCATCGTCATTGCCTCAAGTGTTTCCAACGGCGGTGGTGCCGCATTGGCAGCGGCTGAGCAGGATACCGAAGGCTTGATCGATGGCATCGCCGTGGCCGAGCCCAATATTCAAGTCGTACCCAACGCCAATCTCACCGTCAAGCGCGGCAACGTATCCACGGTTGGCAGCGGCAAGGGACTATTTGATTATTTCACCTATGCCAATTTGCTGCAGCCCTGTGCCGCGATTGCGCCGAGTGTTTCCACCGCACCCGCGGTGGCGTTTGTCAGTGTGACTGTCGCAACCAGCCGTTGCGCAGCACTTAAAGCGAGCGGCATTTTGACCACGGCAACACCGGCAGAACAAGCGACGGAAGCGCTGGGATTATTGGTCGCCTATGGCTGGCAGCCAGAAGCCAGTGTTCTGCATGCCTCGCACTATGCTTTCGCCACACCGGCGATTGCGGTCACGTATGCCAACACCTACGGTCGTTTTGGTGTGCGCGACAATTTGTGCGGATTCAGCTTCGCCACTACCGATGCGGCAGGCGCACCGAGCGTGGCAGCGTTGGCAAGCGGTAACCCCTTGGCGCGCATCTTCGCCACGGGCAACGGTATTCCACCGACTTCCGGCATTAACGTCATCAACAATCTGAGTGTGGGCGGGGCCATTGTCGACGGGCTTTCCGTATCGCCGTCAACCAACGTTCGGGATTTCAACGTTGATGGTGCGCAATGTTTGCGCAAATTATTTGCCGACGCCGATGCAAATGCGACCAAAGTGAAAACCGGGATTACCGAAGTGCAGCGCACCGCGAACTTGCGCGGCAAACCGGCGATCATTGTGCATGGCCGTTCTGATGCGCTGATTCCCGTCGCATTTTCGTCGCGCCCTTATTTCGGCGTGAATAAAATTGTTGAAGGTGCGGCCTCAAAACTGAGCTACATCGAAGTCACCAATGC
>JANXWW010000058.1 GCA_025350945.1 Burkholderiales bacterium | reverse complement strand
TAACCCAAGCGCCACCATGCCCGGCCCGTATGGTCGCAGCGGCGTCAAGGTGCCGCTATATGTCGCCACACCGCTCAAATCGGCACCGCCAGAGCCGCGCGAGGAGAAAAAAGGGGGATTGTTGGACTCGATCAAATCCGTGTTCAAACGAGATTCTGAGTAACAATAAATCTCAAGTCCGGTCGCACAATAAAAAATGCCGCATCAATTGATGCGGCATTTTCTTTGCGACCTAGTTGTTAGCTTTGACGATGCTGCTGCAAAGCAGCGATGCGCTCTTCCATCGGCGGGTGCGTTGAAAACAGCGCCATAAAACCGGGCTTATCCGATATGCCAGAAGCGGCCATCGATTTTGGCAATTCACCCGGTGCCAAGCCACCCAAACGCTGGAGCGCTTTGATCATCGGCTGCGGGTTGCCCATCAAATTAGCTGATCCCGCATCGGCACGAAATTCACGTTTGCGCGAAAACCACGCGACGATAATGGAGGCCAATACGCCGAACACAATTTGCGCGGCGATGTCGGTAACGTAGTAGCCAATGCCGGGGCCATCGCGGTCATTTTTGAGCAACACGCGATCAACAAAGTAGCCGACGATTTTGGCGAAGAACACCACGAAGGTATTCACCACGCCTTGAATGAGCGTGAGTGTGACCATATCGCCATTCACAATGTGCGCAACCTCGTGCGCGAGCACAGCCTCAACTTCTTCCTTGGACATCGATTCGAGCAAGCCAGTTGACACCGCCACCAATGAAGAATTTTTGAACGCGCCCGTCGCAAACGCATTCGGCGCGCCTTGATAAATCGCCACTTCGGGCATGCCAATATTGCCTTTGGTCGCAAGCCGCTGAACAGTGGCCACTAACCAACGCTCGGTTTCATTGGCCGGTGTTTCAATCACCTGTGCGCCCGTACTGAATTTCGCCATCCATTTTGAAATCAGCAGCGAAAAAATCGAGCCCGCAAAACCCACCACCGCTGAAAACGCCAGCAACATCGGCAAATTGAGGCCATTCGCTGTCAAGAACCGATTCACGCCCAGCGCGCTGGTGATGACACCAATCACCAGCATCACGGCCAAGTTGGTTGCCAGGAACAAGAAAATACGTTTCATACATTCTCCATAAAAAAGTGACGCCCAGATTCCGTTGCAACCTGAATCTATTGATACACCAACTTATTATGCGGGTCTTTTGAGAGATTTCAAGATTAAGCGGCCTGTCTTATTAACGCAATCGGTTGGCGAAGAATCCACCCGCTAACAGTGCCGCAGACATGGCCCAAAATAGCGGCGCAATCCCCAGTGCCGCGCCCACCGCGCCAAAAATCAGTGGCATCACGGTTTGGCTGGTGTTAATCATGGTGGTGCGTAGTCCCAAGGCTTCACCAGCCCGGCCGACTGGGGCCGACTCATGTAGCAGGGTCAGAATCATCGGCTGTGGTGCGCCCAGGCCCAGCCCCAATAAAAACATCAGCGCCATCATCGCGGCCACGTTTTGTGTAAACGGTAATAATGAATAACTGACGGCTGCAGTAGCGAGTGAAAGAGCCAGCATCGTCCAAGGCCTGACACGGTTCACGAAAAAAGGCATGGCGAGGCGAACTGCGAATGTTGCCGCCGCAAACGCACCCATGACGATACCGATCTCAGACGCCGACAAACCAATTTTTGTGCCGTAGATCGGGATCGCAAATCCGTACACATCCCACGCCACCGTGAGTATGGCCATCGCAATAAAAAGTCGGCGCAAATCCTGATCTCTGAGCAAATCAAACACCGCGCTTGCCGGTGCCAAAGTATGAGCCTCGCGCGGCTTGACTGGCGGCAACAGATTGGCGCTGAGCGCTGCTATCGGCATGATCGTGAACAACGCCAGAATCAGAAACGTCGCACGAAAGCCAAGCTGATCAATCGCGATGCCAGACATCATCGGCGCAATAAAAGACGATGTAGAAAATCCCAGCGCCACATAACTGAAATTAACCGCCCGATCTTCTGGCGCACTCATTTCACCGACCGCATGATAGGCGGCCACATTAATCAGCATGAACGAAACGCCTGTTATTACCGCCGTGATGTAAAGCGAAATCAGTCCGGGTATCAGAAACGACGTGACCACACCGACTCCCACACCGATTGAACCCACGAGCATGGGCTGGTTGATACCAATCCGGTCAATCCATCTTCCCGCGCTCACCGACAGCAAGGCGGGCAACAGCGCATATACCGCCATCAGCGAGCCCACTGTAAACGCGGACGCGTTGAGCGAAATGGCGTTAAGCGAAACGGCAATGCGACTGCCGTTGAACGCGATATGGTCCAGCACGAGCAAGATGATGATGAGAGGGAGCGGGCGCATAAATTATTTTGTGAATTTATTTTCGCACAGCAAGCGCGACGCCAACGCACGTTACCGCAATGCCGACAACCGATAACAGCGTGGGCACCACACCGAACAATGGCCATTCGAGCGCTACTGCCACGACGGGCGGCAGATACAACATGCCGGACACGCGGGTGGCCTCCCCTCGCCGCATCAGCGTATGCAGCGCGTTAACAGCAAAAATCGAGGCAAACACGACCAAAAATAAAATCGCAAATACGAGCGGCCACGACCAACGCACGACGGCACCTTCGGCAAAATAGCTGAGCGGGGCCATCACCAACAGACACGCGGCAAACTGGATGAGCGCACTCGAGCGCAAATCTGCGTTGGCGCAAAATCGCCGTTGATACAGCGTGCCCACCGTCAGCGCGACCAGGCCAATGGTGACTGCCGCGAGGCTCGCTAATCCAACCGCCGCGATATTCATTTTGTGCCACACCACCATCGCAACCCCACCCAGGCCAATGACCACTCCTGTCCACTGACGCGATGTCGGTCGCTCGCTAAGCCAGCGTGCCGCGATGATGGCGGTAAGCAGCGGTTGCGAGGCAAGAATAATCGCTGTCACACCCGCAGACATACCCAGATATTGCGCATAATGACTGCCGCTTAAATGAATTGCATGCATCAATAACCCGGCGACGATGATGTGAAACCACGCCGATGATGTATCGGGCCAGCGTGGTTTGAGAATCAACACAATCGGTAACAGAAATGCGACTCCCACCGCAAAGCGCAATGACAAAAACGTAAAGGGTGCAGCGTATTGGATGCCTGTTTTAGTGGCGAGAAATCCTGAGCCCCAGACGATCACGAAATACCATGCGAGCACGTTATCGCTCAAGTGCGGCAGCGATTTTTTACTGGGCATCGGCATCAGGTTTGCAAATAATTTTTAACGGCAGCATCGCTTTATTTTAAACCCTGCTGCGCAAGAGCATTGTCGCTTTCCAGTAAAAATGACTCAGCTTAATTTAGGGATCTGTACAAAAAAAAGCCAACGGAAAAATTCCGTTGGCCTGTGTGATTATGCTTTACCGGGTTTCGCTAGCGAAATGTGCCTTGCAGATTTTTCGGCAACAAAATTTTGTTTTCCATCCACGCCGGTCGAACCAGGATCGGTTCGGCATCGCTGCCCACTGCCGCCTGGCCGAATCGTTTCGACGATTTTTGCGGAAGGCACACACCGGTTTGGCGATAGCTCAGTGCAGCTTCCAAGCGCGCTTCGGTCGGGTCACCAAGTTGCTTGCTGAAATCGTCCGACAGAGTGCAGGTTGGCGCAAATCCATCCGCGTAATCACCAAAGCCCACATTATTCGCACCCTTGAATTCAATTGAAAAATAAGTGGTGCCACAATTTTCTGTCGGCAAAAAACCATATGGCTTGCCGCGCGTGGTGGTGCCGATACGAATAACCTGCACGCCAATGCCTTCCAGCCCGTTGATCACGCCCTCGCTCGCAGAGGCGGTACCAAAGCTGGTCAGGATGTAGACGCGTGGCAAGTTGAGGGTGGGCAAGGCAGCATTTCGTGTGGTGCCGGTGTTGGTGAAGCCGCTGGCGGTGCTATAAAACGGCGTGGCATTACCGCTATCTGCATTGTCCGCGATGCGTTTATCACTGTAAGTCAGCTTGTCGTAGATTTTATTGCTAGTTCGTGATGCGCCAGCGATCATGTAGGCGAGCTGACTCGACACGTAAATCAATCCACCGCCGTTATAGCGCATGTCCATCACCAGATCAGTCGCACCTTCCGCGCGCAATTGATTGAAGGCGTTAATCAATTGCCCTTCCGATGGAAAGTTAAACGCGTTAAATTGAATGTAGCCGACATTGCCGCTCGGTGTCGGAATGGTTTTCACATTTTGCACCGCCGCAATGGCAATGTTCGCCGACACCATCGTCACAGTGCGCGCAGTAGCAGCACCTTGATCTTGCACCGTGAAAGTGTGCGTTTCGCCAGGATTGGCCGGGAACAAGCCGGCGTTTAGTGTGTTGATCGCATTGCCATTGACAAGATCTGCCCCATCCACGCTCAAAATTCTCGTCCCGCGTGTCAGGCCCGCAACGGCAGCCGGTGAACCTGCCTGGACAAATGCAACCACAAGATTACGGGGAGGTGTATTCGCCAAAAACGCCCACGACGCGCCGTAGCCGCCCTGCACGCCCGTTTGCGAACTAGCTTCGTAACTTGCCGTGTCATCATAAAAATGAAACTCATCCTTCGCGCGACCCGACGCGGTACGGGCCGGGGTTTTCAAGGCATCAAAATAAGCTTGTGGTATGCCGAACGATGTAGCTGAAACACTCGGCACTTCGTTATACCAAAGGTAGGTCTCATCAATGTAGGACCGCACCCAGGATTTTTCGGTTTCCAGACTGCCAAGTCTGTCACCGTATTTTGGATCGGCTCTTGGCGCAGCGCATAACGCTTCTTTTGTTGCGGCTACTGGCAAACCACTGCCGAACGGCAAGCGTGACATGGAGCGCTTTTGGTTAAAACCATTGATCGTGAAATCAAGTGTTAATCCGCCGCCGATAGTGAATGTCGCGGTTGCGGTACCCACTGCGGTTGGCGTGGGAATGTCTGAAGCGCGCCAGTTTTGCGTGAGGAAATTGCTGCCGTTTGAACGCGTACGAAGCAGGGTTCCCGTTGCCACACCCCGGTTAATTTTTTCGTTAAACGTTAAAAAGATCGGTTTCCGATCCACATCGTAGTGATAGATCACACCGAACACGCTGTCACCATTTTGCGCGAGCGAAAAGCCCCAGCCAGAGGCATCGGCTTGATAATAAAGGTCTGTTGAATCACGCGGAAAATCTGCGAGCCTTGAGCCAAAACCAAGGCGGCTAATCGATTTTGTAATTGATGTGCCACCAATTTGATACGCAAACGTCGCGCTATTCGCACTGGTAAACGTCAACGTTGCCACGCCAATAGACGGGCCTATATCGGCTTTTACAAACGGCACGTTATACGGCGTACCGGTAAAGCGATACATATTGCTACGGCAAACTGAACCATTGAACTTTTGAACATCGCAACCGGACAGCAAAATAAACAGCGGTGCGCCTTGTTCATCGTAGGTGTACCACGTTCCCACAATTTCGTCGTTATGTTGCGTGATTTGAATACCCCAGCCGGATTCAGCCGCGCCGCCCCACCAGATGTCGGTGTAGTTGACTGACGGAGAAATTGTTTGGGCAAAGGCGGCGCTTGCATAAAAAAATAGCAAGGCACTGATGACGAAAAATCTGTTCATGATTTGTTTCATGCTTTGTTTCATGCTTTGTTTCATGTGGCACTCCATTGAATCGGCTGTAATGTGAAAGGCTGGTATGAGAATAATACCGCAGAAATAAAATACCTAAAGGATGTGTCTATTTGGCGACACTTTAAATCTGGGCAATCAATTACGCGGGTTCGCGGGTGCTAAGCGCGCGATCTTCAATAATCATCGCACTCGCCCGCTCCGCAATCATGATCGTCGGCGAATTGGTGTTACCTGACGTGATGGTGGGCATGATCGAGGCATCGACCACGCGCAGGCCCGCGATGCCGTGAACCCGCAGACGTGCATCCACAACCGCTTGCGAATCATTTGAGGGCCCCATTTTGCAGGTGCCGACCGGATGGAAAATAGTGGTGCCAATATTGCCTGCTGCGCGCGCCAATTCTTCGTCGGTTTTAAATTCGGGGCCGGGTATAAACTCTTGCGGCCGGTATTTTTTTAGTGCAGCGGCACTCGCGATTTTTCGTGAAAGTTTTATCGAGTCAACTGCCACTTTTCGATCTGCATCGGCGGCAAGATAATTCAACGTAATCGCGGGATGCGCGCGCGCATCAGCACTTTTCAGGCGCACATGGCCTCGGCTTTCGGGGCGAAGATTACACACGCTGGAGGTAAACGCGGGAAACTTGTGCGGCGGATCGCCAAATTTATCAAGTGACAACGGCTGAATGTGGAATTGAATATTAGCCGTTTTTTGCAATAGATCGGATTTCGCGAACGCACCCAATTGCGATGGCGCCATTGATAACGGGCCACGTCGCGAAAGCGCATATTGCCATGCCATATACGCACGGCCAAACCATGAATTCGCTGATTCATTCAGTGTGCGCACGCCTTCAACTTTAAACGCGAGCCGTAGCTGCAAATGATCCTGCAGATTTTCGCCGACACCATTCAGTACATGTGTCGGCGCGATGCCCTGCTCCTGCAAATGCGCGGGGTTGCCAATGCCCGATAGCTGCAAGAGTTGTGGTGAATTAATAGTGCCGCCGGCAAGGATTGTTTCGCAACGCGCGATAGCAAAATGTTTTTTATTGTTATGCTCAAACTCTATTCCAGTTGCGCACTTTAAGTTGTCATTAACCTTAATGCGAATTTTGGTGGATAGCGCATTCGTTAACACGACCAAATTCGACCGTTTCATAGCGGGGCGCAAAAATGCTTTGGATGTATTCCAGCGAACACCCATGCGCTGATTGACCTGAAAGCGCGCCGAGCCGAAATTATCACCGCCATTAAAATCATCCACTTTTGGAATGCCGGTTTGTTCGGCGGCGTCGCGCCAGCCATCTAAAATTTCCCATTGCAAACGCTGCTCTTCGACACGCCATTCACCATCGCCGCCATGGATGTCGGAGTTACCCGCGTAATGATTTTCACTTGCTTTAAAAATCGGCAGTACATTTTTCCATCCCCAGCCAGGATTACCGAGCGATTCCCATTCGTCGTAATCGCGCGCTTGGCCGCGCATGTAAATCATCGCGTTGATCGATGAGCAACCGCCGAGCGTGCGACCACGTGCATACAAAATGGAGCGTCCATTCAAGCCGGGTTCTGGTTCTGTTTTGTAGCACCAATCGGTGCGCGGATTGCCGATGCAGTAGAGATAGCCGACCGGGATATGAATCCAGATGTAATCGTCTTTGCCGCCCGCTTCCAAAAGCAATACGCGTATGGCGGGATCAGCGCTGAGTCGATTGGCGAGCACGCAACCGGCGGTGCCTGCGCCGACGATGATGTAATCGAATGTGCCGAAATTATTCAATTTAAATATTAAAACGCTAATATCTGCGCGCTGTTACAGCCATTTTTGCTTTGAAATCCGCTCCTGTTCCAGCGTTTAATATTATTGTCGCATCAGGAAGGCGCCCTAAAAGTCAACGCCGCCACATGTCCCGCCACCTCTTTGAGCGCATCTCGTGCGGACACCAGCGCGGGTGCGTCAATCGTTTTCAATACGGATTCAGCACGCGTCGTAACCTTTGCTGCCGTTGAGCAACCCACATCCGCACCGATGAGCAAACTATATTCAGGATGCTCCAAAAATATCCGCCCGCACACCATGATGCGCAAATCTGGATTGAACGATGCGCGCCTAACTGCCTGAATCGTGGCAGTCATTGCGGCAAGGCGGTGGTCGCGCTGAAACGCGCTGCTCAGCGACAGATCGAGCACATCAAACCATTGCTCGCGCACCAGAATTTCCAGCTCTTCATCGGTGGCGGGAAATTCGCACATCACATCCCAGCCCGCGCGCCAGAAAAATTCCGCATCAAGCCGCATGCCCAGCATGTGCGGCTCGCCCGGTTGTGTGGCGACAAGCACGGAATGGTTCGACGCGACCGGCGGTGCCTCGGCCTGAAAATCAGCGCTCAAATCACGCACCAGTGACTGCAAACGCCACATGCCGACCGTGACTTCAACATCGTGACAAATATCCCGATTGCACAAGTCACCCAGGCGTCGCGCCGTGGGCTGTAGCACATGCAGAAAAATCGATTCAATGGCCAGACCTTTTTCGTGCAGTAACGCAGCATAAGCGCCTGCTGCAGTGGAATCTTCGCTCAAAACACATTGCGTAAACTCCCCAATCACATCGCTCGTCTCAACAATTTCTAAGCGCTTTTTTGTGCCCGCACTAATGGATGCAACCGCGCTTTCATCTGCCGCAGCAGCGCGATGCACCATCAGCAGCCGTGGAATTAATTCACTTGCCACCACTTCGCCTATTCGTTCAAACGTAGGTTCAAACGTAGGTTCAAACGTAGGTTCAAACGTAGGCTCAATCGCAGCAGCAGCCACGCCATCGTTGCCTGGTTCACCAAGTGCGGCCAGCTCATCCCATGCAGGATTATTTTGATCCGGATTAGCGCGCAGCCGTTCCAGCACCGTATCGGAGACCTCAACCGATGCCGGGATGGCGATATGCGCGGCATCTTTGCGCCATGCGAGTCGCATATCCCAATCAGAAAAAAGTCGCTTGGTAATTGATTTTTTACCGAGCACTTCAACATTGCCATGACGCGGATCGCGCTGAATCGATGCCCACACTTCCGCTACCGCCGCAGTCGGGCCTTCCAGCCACTGAAAAAAACAGCCGTGATCGTATACCAGCAAACCTGTGATCGCATTCGCATGATTGCGCGCACGTGCGCAATCGAGCAGATTCTGTAGCTCAGTCTCGGTAAAAAGTTTTACGGGGCGGCTTTGATAAACCAGCGTGCTGAGCAACAAAGCCACATCAACGTCATTGGATTCTGACTGAAGGGCTGAATGCAGAAAGTTGGTAACAGGTGCGTGCAGTAGCGACATGTTTTCACTCCAGTAATAAACTAGTACGGCAGCGGTGCGGCGGCGATGGAATTCGAGCGCGCTCGGTCAGCGCAAAATTTTCGTGCAAAGGCGAGCAAAAAACAGCTTGAGGCAATAACGACTTTGAGAATCGTGAACCGCTCACGCGCGCTTGTCAACCTGTAATGCCTGATACAAATATATCGAACCTAATTTCGTTTGCGCTTGGCCGTAGCTGATGGTTTCTTTGCTGATTTGCTGCTGGGCGCATCTGCTTTTGCAGCAGTCGGCTGTTGCATCAGATTCCACGCC
Source organism: Burkholderiales bacterium (assembly GCA_025350945.1). Classification (GTDB taxonomy): domain Bacteria; phylum Pseudomonadota; class Gammaproteobacteria; order Burkholderiales; family Usitatibacteraceae; genus UKL13-2. The sequence continues at coordinate 4,121 of JANXWW010000058.1, read as the reverse complement.
CACAGTGCAGGATTCATTGCTGCCGCTGTTTTTGCCAATTCGGCCATGTCAGGCGCATTCACTTTTTCCGTCGGGCCCGCACCCGATGTAGCAGGTGCGGCAGGTGTGGCCGCCATTTGCGCTAAAAATGTTTTCTGATATTCGAGTGTTTTGATCGACATTTCCACCACGCCCACTTGCGCCTTCAGCCACATCAGCACGGTTTCAAGCTCGCGTATCTTGCGCTCGATCTCTTTTGGATCAAGTGTGGCCATCATCATCGCGGCGGCGTTTGTCACCGCACCGGAGGCGGGATTATTGCCGCCACCCGCCATAAATGGACTGGCGATGTTCTGAAACAGTTCGAAGTAATTTGGGAACGCGGAAGCCGCGCTTGATTCGGGTTTATCGGCAGACATGGTGAGCCTCTATTATTTTTCCAATGGATTTCATTCGCCAAAATACCACAGACTTCGTATCACAGACTCAGGATCGTAGGATTCTGCAATTTTCGCCCTCCACAAAAAAACCCCCACCGAGCGCTAACGCTGGCGGGGTTATTTTTACGCAAACAATTTATCAATCCATTATCAACTCATTTATCAACTCATTTATCAAACTTGGCGATAAATTCCTTGATCTTCGGATAAATCATTTCGCGATATTTACGGCCACTAAAAATACCGTAATGCCCGACTTCCGGCGCGGTGAAATGCTGACGACGTGCGACGGGCACACCCGTGCAAAGCGTGTGCGCCGCTTGGGTTTGGCCACTACCGGAAATATCGTCCAGCTCGCCCTCAATGGTGAACAGTGCGGTACGTTTGATCGCGGCAGGTGCGACGCGCTCACCGGCCACATCGAGCAAACCTTTCGCCAATGTTTGATCCTGAAACACGCGCACGATGGTGTCCAGATAATATTCGGCCGGCAAATCCATCACGGCATTGTACTCATCGTAGAACTTGCGATGCGCTTCCGCACTATCGCCATCACCCGCGACCAGATCTTTGTAGTAATCCTGATGTGATTTCAAATGGCGTTTTGGATTCATCGCCACGAAACCAGACAATTGCAAAAAGCCGGGATAAACACGACGCATTGAGCCCGCGTATTTTTGCGGCACGCGCTGAATCACATTTTGTTCAAACCACGACAGTGAACGATCCATCGCAAAATCATTCACGGTGGTCGGATTCTTGCGCGCATCAATGGGCCCGCCCATCATGGTCATCGAATTCGGCAACGGCTCATTGTGTTGCGCCATCAGCGAGATACCCGCAAGCACGGGCACGGTCGGCTGGCAAACGGATACCAAATGAATATGGGGGCCAAGTTTTTTTTGCGTAAATTTGACGAATTCCTGAACATAGGCCACGTAATCATCAAAGTGAAACGGGCCCGCGCTGAACGGCACATCGCGCGCATCTTTCCAATCGGTAATCACGACGTCATGATCGACCAACATGGTGCGCACGGTGTCGCGTAACAAGGTCGCGAAATGCCCGGAAAGGGGTGCGAAAATCAGCACCGTGGGTTCATTTTTCACTGAACGTGATTTTTTGAAATGCAACAAATTGCAGAATGGTTTTTCTAGCAACACGACTTCACTTACCGTAGCCTCAACGCCATTGACCTTCACGCTGCCGATATCAAATTGCGGGCGATCGTAGCGGGCGGTAAGCCTCAACATCAAATCCATGCCAGCTGTCACGTTTTTTGCGGCAGGTGCAAATGAAAGCGGCGAAAAAGCGCTACCAAACATATCCACATTGGCTTGCGCCCACCAGCGCCAAGGTTCCATCACGGCACGCTGCATTTCATGAAATTGATATAGCATTTAAATGTCTCCGGTCGAAATTAAAACCTGTATTGCCCAACAACATGTTGCGATGATCTTATATATAGAGTCCGAACTGTTTGCTTGGCTGAATATTACGGTACTTATTGCAGCGCAGCATGTTTTTTTTGTTGATTTTCGTCAATTTTTGTAAAATCTCGCCAAGCCGCAAATGCACTACCATTTACACCATTGTTGCCATCCTTAGAAGTAATAACGGTTTGGCAGCCCCGTCGCCGACATTTGCATGGGTTTTGCATGCAAAAAGCGGATAAAACGCGTTTTCTGCTACGCTTTGATGTTGCTAATTTAAAAAAATTAATCACTGCGCACGAAACCTGTTCGCCATTCGCTAATTTTTGAGTGAGTTTTGCCATGCTCGATCAGCAACAGCACGCCACAGAAACATCATCGAATACGCTGCGCAAAGAACTGTATCTGCCAGTGGATCGCTATGACCACGGCCTATTGCCGCTGGACGATATTCACACCATGTATTACGAGCAGTCGGGTAATCCCGATGGCGTGCCGGTGATTTTTTTGCATGGCGGCCCGGGTTCGGGTGCCTCACCCATACATCGGCAGTTTTTTGATCCTGATTTTTACCGCATCATTATTTTTGATCAGCGCGGCGCGGGACGATCCACACCGCAGGGTGAATTGCGCAACAACACCACGCCGCTTGTCGTCGCCGATATTGAAACCTTGCGCTCGCATTTAGGCATCGAGCGCTGGATGGTTTTTGGCGGTTCGTGGGGATCAACCCTGGCGCTGGCTTATGCGGAACACCATCCCGCGCGCGCCATGGCGTTGATTTTGCGCGGCATTTTTTTGTGTCGCCAAACCGAGATTGACTGGTTCTTGTACGGTTTGAAAAACTTTTTTCCGGAAGCATGGCGCAAGTTTGTTGCGGTATTGCCAACGAGTGAGCACCAGAATATTTTAGAAGCCTATTACGCATTGCTGTCAGATCCTAACCCGGCCATTCACTTGCCCGCTGCCCGCGTCTGGAGCACCTATGAGGGCTCGTGCTCAGCCTTGCTGCCCAACCCCGGCATCATTGCAAATTTCGGCTCAGATCGCGTGGCATTGGGGCTGGCGCGTATTGAGGCGCACTACTTCATGCACCATATTTTTCTGGAAGACAATTTCCTGCTAAACAACATCGGCCGCATCCGCCATATCCCCACCACGATTGTGCAGGGCCGCTATGACGCGGTATGCCCAATTGTTTCTGCTGATGATTTGTCGCGCGCGTTTCCGGAAGCCGATTACCACATCATCAACGATGCCGGACATTCCGCGTTTGAACCCGGCACGACGGCCAAGCTGGTAGAGACGATGGAGCGTTTGAAGATGCGCTTTGCATCGGCAGTATGAAAAAATTTTTAAAAGCCATCAGGCTCGATAATTCCGACGCCGATCTTTATAAGCAAAGCGGCGCGTGCGATGAAAACGAATGGGTGTGTTCGGGTGGCTTTGCGGTATGTGATCTAAGCCAGGGCTATCGTTGTGCGCCAAGATGTTATTGCGATGGCTCGTTTATTTCCATTTCGTCCCGCTCGCGCTGCACCATCGCTGAAGTTGTTGAAGTGGAAGACGGTGATATCGAAATTTTTAAAGACACGCTCGCACAATATTTAATGTTCGAATGGAAAGCGCCGGATTATAAAACCGCGCGCAATGTCGCCTGCGAAGAAATCGACTACACCACAGAATTATGCGAAACATTTTCAAGTGAGGTGTGGATTACCGTCACACGTACGCCAGGAAACGATGGCGCGATTGATGAGAAATACGATCAATACCAGCGCCTGCAAATCGGCGCGCATAAAATTTAGTGCGCCCCGATTTCATTGCGTAGAATTAAATGCCGAGCAAATCTACTTCAAATAGCAAAGTCGCATTCGGCGGAATGGCACCGCCTGCACCGCGTGCGCCATAACCCAAATCAGCTGGGATGATAAGACGACGCGTGCCGCCGATTTTCATGCCCGCCACACCTTCGTCCCAACCGCGAATCACACGCCCGCCACCGAGCGGAAACTGAAACGGATCGCCACGATCCTTGCTTGAATCAAACTTGGCACCGGCCTGACCGTTGATATAAAGCCAGCCCGTGTAATGCACCGAAACATGATTGCCTGCAACTGCTGTGGCACCGGTGCCGACAACGGTATCTTCATACTGTAAACCGCTTGCTGTGGTGATCATTTCTTTCCTTTGCTTGTTGTAAGTTGCTTGTTGTAAAAAATCAATGAGTTCTAATCAAACGCCACGTGCATGTGCGCATGCGTAATTA
>JANXWW010000372.1 GCA_025350945.1 Burkholderiales bacterium | reverse complement strand
CTGCTTCGCAGCATCGCTCTTACTATCCACCCACGGGGGCGGCGTGGTACAGCCATTTAGCGCGCCGATTACCATGGCCACTAACGCTGTGCGTTTCAGAGAAGCGGCATGCATTTCATTTTTTTTCATCCCCGTCGAATTGACTAACTGCGTCGAGCAAGTCAAGGACGCGAGTTCGCGCCTCATGGAATCACTGGACATATTTTTGTGCATTTTCATTGATCAATATTCCTGAAGAACAGAAGGGGTGATGCTATCTGCGAAAACTACTGCGGTAAGTTTTGAAAACGACGTCTGCGCGCAGCCGTGGGCTCAGGTACGTTCGTCGTGGTGGTGTTCGTCGTGGTGTTACTGGCGCTGCCCGGCACAGGAATACCGCCTGCATCATTTTGCATCGGTACAGGGCCTGAATTAGCGCTCGCTGCCGCAGGTAGGGGCACATTGCCTGTTTGGCCGGGTACCGGTGCGGGCAAATTATTTTGTGGCCGCCCGAACGCACCCCCCACACCAAAGTTATTGGGTGCGGCAGGGCCAGCGCCCACCGCAGGAACCAACTGTGCAGGTGCGCCACTGACTACGGGCGCACCACCGGGCACTACATTTTGCGGCGCACCGGGAATGGACGGCGGCATAGCAACAGATTTGGACGTGGCTAGGGTCAATACTTCCGTCTCCTCGCCAAGCTTTAATACGACTTGCGTTGTCGCTACGCTATCCAGCATGACCCCTTGGCTGCCGGTCGGGTCAACCACACCGCCTTTCGCCACGCGCCATGTCTTGCCAGAGCGAAGATCAACCAAAAACGCCGTGCTCAACTCAGGGCCAACAGACGTGCCGCTTAACCGATACTTTCCTTTTTCCATCGCCGGAATGATTGCAGCAGCAGTTGCAGGCGGATTGGGGCGACGAGTCTGGCTAAATAATGGACGCTCCACCGTTTCTTTGTAGGTCGGATCAATCGGCGGCATCGTGAACGGTGGCAGGATGGCGATGTTGTCAGCTTTACGCGGTGCACCATCGAATTTTGGAATGTTTGGAGACAGATATCGGCCCCAACCCGTTTCCCACGCAAAAACGCCGGCCACTCCAACAATCACCGCAATGATAAGTGCGGTGAGCCAGTAGCGTTGCACTATCGACATGAACATTAACTGCTTTGCCGAACGAGGCAAGCCAGAATTAGTCTTCATGTTTTTCCTCCTGTTGCTTTTGCTACCGCACCGGTGGTCGCGGGGTTTGGCGATGCGGGCAACGTCCCCGCTGCAACCGGATCAGCGACCACCAGTGGCGCAATACCTGACACATCGATCTGTACAAAATGCTCCACTTCTGGAGCACCAGGTGCCGGCTTAAACCCGAACCCGGCTTGTGAAGTCACCTTCAAACCATCTACAAAAACATATGGCTCTCTTGATTCCAGAGCATACAAAATGGCGCGCAAATTGGGCACACTAACACTCATTTGCAGGCTGGCGCTAAGCTGACGATAGCCCTCAACGTCTTTGTGCGGCAGCATTTGCACCGACAGCACACGCCCGCTATTTTGTTCCGCAACGGCTTTAACGAGCTCTTGCAATTCCGCACCTGCCAGTGCTGGCGTGCTGCCTTTAAGGAAATATTTCTTGATGTCCTTTGCCTTTAAAAGCTCAACGGTTTGCAGAAGTTGAGGACGACCCGCGTTCGCGGCGGATTGCGATTTTAGTTGTCGCGTTGTTTTAAAAATAGCGTCGTCATAGTGGCGATGGCCAATCCATGCCAATGCCCCGACAGCTGCAACAGGCAACAGAATTGCCGCGATCAAAATCGCGATGGCAAGAATTCTTTGCTGCTGGAGCGAAAGGCGCTGACGCAGTGTACTCATGGCGTTTTCCCTTTCACCGTTGGTGGCGCAGGTGATACCGATGGCACAGTCGGCGCGACACTTGGTGGGGTCGGCCCAAAAGGGGACGCCGAAACGGGCGGGAACGGAATGGGGGTTGGCGAGTTGCCGGGGCCGGGTGTTGGTGCTGGCGCTCTAGCAGGTGCGGGCACTGCGCTGGTTTGTGGCGGCTGGGGTGGTACTACCGCCTGCGGCTGCGATGGCACGACCGCCTGCGGCTGGGACGGCACGACCACCTGCGGCTGCGACGGTACTACCGCCTGCGGCTGGGAAGAGGGCACTGCCAGAGGCTGAACCGGGGGCGGTGGCAGCATACCCACCAACGGCGCAGTTGCACCCGCAGGAGGGCTTGCCAGCGGTGTAATCGTCGCGGTCGGCGTACGGGTGGGTGGCGGCGCGCCTGTAAGCGCCGAAGTCGGCGGAATAGGCGGCGGGATGACGACCAATGGCGATGTCTCTTGCGTGAGCTGGGGTGTCGTCGACGCATCAATCACCAGTGCTTCGGGAAGCGGGCGGGGCTTCACATCACTGGCGAGCGTGAAATATTCAATGTTGGGACGGCTGCCTGGGCGGCTTGCCTGACGCTGCGTAGTATTTTGCAAAAAACCTGTCTGCTCCAGACTTTCCATCACCTTTGAAACAGATGCGGCCTCGCCTGCGAGCTGTAGCTCGCGCGTTTTCGCCAGGGATTTATATTCAAAATTCTGGATCCACATCGTGTCCGGCGAAATTTTGGTGACTTCATCCACCAACATCACCATCGGAAAATTGATGTGTTTTTTGCCGACAACATAATTGTATTCATTGGCCAAACGCGTGTAATCCTCCGTCACACGCTGCGTCACCTTGAATTCTGATTCAGCTTTGACCGCGAGCGGCTGCAATTCTTTGACCATTTCGCGCTTTTGCCAAATCGGCAATAGCAACGCCAGCAGAATCAGGAACAAGGTCAGCAACAGCAAACCCACATTAATACGCTGAATATTGCTCCATCGCCGCGTAAGACCGGCTGACTTGGGCAACAATTCGATCGGTGCCGCGTTACGTTTCGAGGCTAGCGCAAATTCATCCGCCGCCACAATACTGTGCACGGAAATAGCTGCTGCACGCATCTCGTTTAGCCATGGTTCAAGCGTGTTTTTTGGTACCGCGACCACTTCTGCTTCGATGCGATCACGAGCAACATCGCGCGATACCACCGCCGCACCAAAATAAACCTGCTCTGCTGTGAATGGGGTCTGCCGATCCATATCAAAACCCACCACATCGCGCAGATTTTCTTCAGTCGCCATCGGCAAAACAACACGTTTACGCAACACATGTTGAGGCGAAACCAGCACCCTGACATCGCGTCCTTCACCTCGCATCACCTCATCGAGCGCCGCACGCATGCCCGCCGCATCACCCGACAGAATTGGTACGCGCTTCAACTCCTGTGCAGGCACGCTTTCGCCTGCGCCAACTTTTACACGCACCAGTGCGGCGTCTTCGATTGCAATATCCGTCAGCGACGCATCGCCTGCAAACGCCATTGCCATCCGCTTTGGCACCATTGCGCCCAACTCATGCGTCCACCAATGCCAAAACGACGATGCATTCTGGGTTGCATTCGCAAAAAATGAGATAGGTTTAGTCGTGATGGCCATGGTGAAAAATTCGATGCTGGTTCAGATACTAATAACGAGTGGCAGCGCCGAGGCTGGCCGCTGGAATGGTTGGTTTTACCGCCGTTGCAAGAGATGGATTTCCTTTAACATCTGCTGCATTTGCTACCCCTGCTGCCGCTGACGTTGCCTCGCCCGCTGTTATGCCTTGTGCATCTCCCTCTTGCCAGCGCAAAAACACCACCGGCCGCTTCGGATTTGGCGAGCGCAACGATACCGCATCTCGCACATACACGGTGCCATCATCAAGAGTCGCAGTCGCACGTACACCCACGACGAAACCGTTGCCACCCGCCAAATACGGCAACGCTGGCTGAAACGGCGGCACCACGGCTCTGGTCGCGCGAGCTTGTTCACGCAGTTGAATATAAGCATCCACCAGAGCATCCGTCGCGCCAGGAACAGAGCGCAGCACATCTCGTGATGCAATCTGCGAATTGATCCCAGGCTGTCGCGAGTAAGTTGTTATCAGCGGTTCCAGGCGTCGATACAAATCCGGCGTAACACCCAGCACCAGCTTTAATTCTTCGATAGTTTGAAATGGCGCGTTGGCGGGTTTGTATTTGCGTCCCGCCGCCACATACTCGGCTTCTTCCGCACCGCGCAAGCGCTTCAGATTATCCTGATCGCGCCAATCAGCCATCGCATCAACCAGCGCAGCTGCTTCATCATCGGACAAACCTTGCGCCACCAGCACACCACGCATGAGCTGATCCGACACCACATTAATATCAATTTTACCAGACTCATCCACCATGCTGACAGACACGCTTGCATCACCGTAACGCCAATCGTGCACCACGCCATCGGCCAGCCAGCGATCAATCACCGTCGCAGGTTTGTACAAATCGAACAGCGCGCGATGAATGGCGGCTTCAGCCGCTGCCTCCGCTTTCGCCCGCGACATGCCATTGGTCACCACCTTTACCTCGGTTCGCATTGCATACAAAAACGAGGTTGC
>JANXWW010000321.1 GCA_025350945.1 Burkholderiales bacterium | reverse complement strand
ATACGCCATCAACAGAACGCAGCCAAGCCCGCAAAGTGCGGTGTACAGGCGCGCAGTAAATTCGCCTTCCCCGAATAATTTAAAGCTGATTGCAGTGGCCCAATATTGCAGCGGCGGTTTTTCAAAATATTTGAGGCCATTCAAGCGCGGCGTGATGAAATCATTTGATGCAGCCATTTCGCGGGCGATTTCGGAATAGCGGCCTTCATCAGGGTTGGCAAGCTTGCGCCCGCTCAATGAATCCATTGTCAAGACCGACACCAACAAAATGAGCAAAACGAGAATAGAGCGTGGTAGTGATAGTGGTAGTGATAGTGGTAGTGATACTGGCAAAGACTGCGGAGTGGAATTCATTGATAATTAAAAATTTTTATGGTTTGACATTTTATCGGTAAAGCGCGCGAGGGTGCAAAGGGCGCAAGGGACGCTGATTTTTATCGTTGTCTGTTGAATTTTAGATGCTGGATATTTCCTGCTAACTTGATTTTAACAAAACCAGTACCGCACCTGCGCCGCCATCACCTGGCCCCGCATCGCAAAACGCGAGCACCTCGTCGCGTTGCGAAAGCGACAGCCGAACTTTGTTGCGCAACAGCGGCACGTTGTTTACCGAACGTGTGCCGCGCCCGTGGATGATGCGCACGCAGCGCAGGCCATTGTGTCGCGCATGCGCTAAAAACCGTGCCAGTTCATCGCGAGCGGCGAGCGTGGTATGACCATGCAGATCAAGCTCGGATTGAATCGCCCAGTGACCGCGCTTTAATTTTTTCAGCACATCACGACCGAGACCGTTGCGTAAAAACGTGATGTTGTCACCCGTATCAACATCGCCATCCCAGCCCGACGTATCTTTGAGCAACTCCGAAGGTACTTGGGCCTCATCAGCCATGCGCTGTGCGGCAATCGGCTTAGGACGTGGTTTTTTAAGCTCTGCGCGCGCTTCCAGCTTTATTTCCACCACGCCATCGGCCGCCATTTCAGCGCGAAATAATTCGTCCTCGATAGAGAGGGTGGGCGCGCTGTGAGTCTTGAGAGGCTTGGGTAATTTTGCAGGCATGGATATCGTAAAACAAATCGTAAAACAAAACACCAAGACTAGCGTGCATATTCAAGGCATTTTGCCACGCGAAGCTTGCCAATAATCGGGTTTCATTTCTTTATTTATTGAAGCTATATTTTGCGTGAAACTCAAGTCGTTGCGAAGATCAAGCAACCAAAATTGTTCGCGCTTGTCTCCCTGCCGCGCGCCAGTCCACAACACACGTTTGTAAGCAATGTTGTTGAGCACGCTGGCATCATGCTGAAAACCCTGTGCCAATACGAATGGGCAGTGTGGTGTGGCGGTTGCTGCATGCGCAACGTCGTAACGGCTTGGCACTTGATCCATAAAATAATGGAGCACGCCACGCTCGGATTCGCCCACATGATAGACGCTCAAGCAATCGGCACCCAATGGCAGATGGGCACGCATCGCCGTGAATGGTTGGCGATAACTTTTTGCGGCATCCAGCCACGGCATGAGTAGCGTTGATACAGCAACGCCGAATACCAGAATACCGCCGCACCAGGCAGATATTAAAAACATCGGTGTCAGCCATTGCGCGGCAATGATTGAAACCAAAGCCCAGGTGAGCAAAATGGCGAGCAGGCAAATCGGTATCGCTAATGAAAATTTAAAATCAGGCGGCAGATGTTTCGTCAGCAATGGCCAATCCGGCGGCGTGCCGCTTTGCACAGCGATCAACCACACCACCCACACAAATGCTGCTGCACCTATAAAAACGACCAGACTCGCAGCACCGCCAATGTGATTGATCCAGCGCGGCAATAGTCGTAATGCGGGCACCGCGAGCATCGCCACTGCCGGCAGTAGCGGTAAAAAATAATTATCGCGTCCGGAAGCTGCGATTGTCAGCATCAGGACATAAAGAGCGATGAAAGTAAAACCGATCTGAACACCAGGCATGGTTCGCCAATCCAGTGCTTTCTTCCACCATGCCCATATCACCAAAGGAAGCGCGGGAAACGTGAACCACAGCATGGTTTGCCACACTTGCCCACTTTCGTTACTGGCACCGAGTGTCGGCACGGCAAAACCCAAAAAGCGGCCAACATTATTCAGCCAGAACCAGTCATGAAACAGCGCAGGTGAACGCAGATAAAGCGCTGTGGGCCACACCACGAGCCACGGCAACGTTGCAGCAAAGGCAATGGCTAAGATGGTGGCGTAGCGGCGTGAACGCCATTGCCTGAACAACAGCGGCAACACTATCGCTGTTGTGCCCAAAACGGCACTGCCGACCAGCCCTTTGCTGAGAAACGCAATGCCTGCGCCCGTGCCGATTAAAGCGGCAGGCAGCACATAATCTCGCCGCGAAAATATAGTGATGAACCCATAAAGCGCAATCGCAACACCTGCGATAACACCGAGGTCAGTAAGCAGCACGCGTGCATGCATCACAAACCCAAGACAGGCTACCAGCACCAATGCAGCGATGCGGCCGGAGCCGTTGTGCTTGCCAAAAATTGCGCGCGCACTTAGCGCGGTTGCGGTAATGGTTATTGCCGACAATACCCCGCTGGCGAGGCGTGCGCCATCGTGCAAGGGCAAAAATGATGAGGTGAGTTTTGCCGTTAACGCTGCCAACAAATATACCAATGGTGGCTTTTCCATAAACGGTTCGCCCGCCAATGTGGGGACCACCCAATCGCCTGAGTTCAGTATGCTGTAGACGATGCCGAACGCGTATGCCTCATCCTGTTTCCAGGGGTCATGACCGATCAGGCCGAGGCAGACGAATATGGTCAGCAGCACAAGCGCAGCCGATCGCGTGAGCGTAAAATCTTTCGCGAACGGCGTTGCCGTCGATGTGAAGCTGGGGCTGATATTCAAAGGTAAACTTCGCGCATACTGCATGGCTCCAAATCTGATTTCGAAGGCAGCTTACTTCGAGCCGCCCATCAAGATTGTTAAAACTTGTATCCAACACCCAGCAAGGCGCTGGGCTGACCCTTCTTCTCGATAATCGGGCTCTTCGCAGCACTGCCTTGTAATTGGCTATAAGAAAGTCCTGCACTGGCAAACCAGTTTTTGTCAAATTGATAATTCAGCCCAACACCAACATTGACGCTCTTTACGCCACCTTTGGCGTTAAATTCCTTGAAATTGCTACGCGCCGCCTGTGCGCTGGTCACGCCAAAATAAGTCTGCGTATATTTTTTATCTGCCCATGACACGCTCGATGAAAACGACAGCGTGAGTGATTCATTGAGCTTCCAGGGAATTTCGGCGCCGAGTTCCGCGCGTGTTCCAGCGTGGCCTTTGATACTGAAATCTTTACT
>JANXWW010000299.1 GCA_025350945.1 Burkholderiales bacterium | reverse complement strand
CATGCGTGGTGTTTTGAATGCTTCGTGAAAATCAAGTTCAAGTTCGGTCGCTCGCAAGTGCATGCCTTCGCCTGGTGTTTTTGCCATCAATCGCAGCCGCAGGCCTTCGTCGGGCTGCAAGCTGATGTGTAAAGTGTTGGGGTGAACTGCACCGGTCACGCCGGGAAAAATGGAATGCGGTAGCGCACGGAAACGCACGACAATTTCCGCCACACGTTCAGGCATACGCTTGCCGGTACGCAGAAAAAACGGCACACCTGCCCATCGCCATGAATTGATTTCTGCTTTCAAGGCGACGTAGGTTTCAGTGGTGGAGCCAGCGGGCACGCCATCTTCGTCCACGTATGCATCGGTCATCGTGCCATTCACCATGCCGGCGCGATAAGCGCCGCGTACCACATTGTTGGCAATTTCAGTCGGGCCAAAAGGTTTTAGCGCTTTGATAATTTTTAATTTTTCGTCGCGTACTGCATCAGGCGACAAACTAGTTGGCGGCTCCATGGCGACAATACAAAGTAATTGCAGCAAATGATTCTGTAGCATGTCGCGTAACGCCCCTGTTCGGTCGTAGTAGCCCGCACGTGAGCCGACACCAATATCCTCCGCGATGGTGATCTGCACATCGCTTACCCATTCGCGCCGCCATAGCGGCTCGAACAGCACATTGCCAAAGCGGAGCGCCAACAAATTCTGCACAGTCTCTTTGCCCAAGTAATGGTCAATGCGAAAAATTTGCCGCTCTTCAAAATAGCGTTGCACATGCGCATTGATTGCACGTGCTGAGGCGAGATCGCGGCCCAGCGGTTTTTCCAGAACCAGACGGCAATTTTTGTGAACAAGGCCCGCGCTCGCGAGGTTTTCAACAATGCCGGTAAATAAATCGGGCGGTGTTGATAAATAAAATATACGGACAACAGAATTATCCTCGCGCACTGCCGCTTTCAATGCCAGATAATCTTTAGGTGAGGCCGCATCCAGACAAACGTAGTGAATGCATGACAAAAAATTGGGCCATGCAGCAGCAACACTTGGGTCTAGATGGTCGGCCACCTTTTCGGATAAGAATTGATGAAAGCTCTCTCGATCCAGCGGGCGCTGACCAAGGCAAATAATGCGAAACTGCGCACTTGTTTGCAAGGCTAATTCGCCAGTTTGATAGCGGATCAGCAATGCTGGCAAAAGTTTGCGTGCCGCCAAGTCGCCGCTACCGCCGAAAATAACCAGATCAAGTGGCGGGATAATATCTTGCGTAGCGGTTCGTTTTTGCCTTGGCTGGACCATAAATTCAATTTTATTTGTAGTTTAACTACAATTTTGCAGTATTTTTAAATAAATATCAATGTTAATTTATTTGCTTACCGTCTTGTTTTAAAAGCTTTTTTTTACGAGTTAAAAGTGCAAAACTTCAGACTCAAAAATTTTCTCCATAATCTGCATTTAATGATGTAAATATACTACATATCTTCAGTTATAAAACCTGCCAATGAATTCAATTCTATGTGTACCCCATGTTGAGAGTACAAGATGGTTGGCAGCAGAATGCCTTTGCCCTCAATACCGTTGATGACACCTAATTGGCGTTGGGAAAAGCGGCACACGGCGTTATGGGTTCCAGATGCAGCATTACTTTTTGTCAGCCCATGAGTTTTAGGACCGTTCGCGTCGGCAGCGTTGGCTATGAAGCTGTGCTTTGATAATCAGAAAATATGCGATACAAAACAACTCATTGCATTCGCTTCGCGCCCATATCAATTCGCGTGATGCCGCGCGTGGATACGCTCGCGTCGTAGCGTCGATCAAAATCCATCGTCCATGGTAGTGGCAAATCATCTTGCACCACCGTCAGTGTATGTGGGCCAGAGGCCACTTCGCTGAATTGATAATTGCCTGTGCCGTCGGTGCGTGTAGTGTATCGGCCATCGAGCACCACCACCACATTGGCCGCACCAGATTCGTTGCCATCGCGCAGTGCATTTCCGTTTGTATCCAGAAAAACACTGCCCTCAATTTTTCCTGAACCGCTACCGACACGTCCGCCCAGCGGTGCCACTGACATGCCTGCGCGCACGCTGTAGCGAAGACTTAAAAATACACCGCGATCGTTGGGCCGCGTGCGCACCACGATGGGCGTTGCCAATGGGCTTTGCACGGCGATGGGATCGGTAAT
>JANXWW010000254.1 GCA_025350945.1 Burkholderiales bacterium | reverse complement strand
AATCCGCGCTCACCCGCGCCTGCACTGTACTTGGTGGTGCGGGTGGCGCGCTGCCCGGCAGGGCCGGTAATTTCGTTCGCAACATTTTGTACGGTCATCCACGCACCCCAACAGATTTGCTCGCCCTCCTCGCACGTGATTTTTAACTGCTGAACGGCTGCATCCGGCCTGAGCGAATAGACTTTGGTTTTAGAAGGCCACTCCTGATGAGATTCAGCGCGCGAAAACAGCTTCAGGTTCAGCGCGCGCTCGGTATCGTTGACCAATTGAAACGTCATTTCAGCAGATGAGGCCGAGACGCTGAAAACGTTTAACAACGCGAACAATATTGCACAAATCAGGCTGCAGATTTTTTTCATTTTTACTCGCATGGATTAAAGATAAATATATGTGGCGCAATAATAGCTGAGTGGCTTCAGAGACCAATTTTCAGAAAATTTTTACAACAGTTTCAATACCAGTTACCAGCGGGCCCGCAATCAGTGTCCAGACGGTTACCATCAAAATCACCGCGAGCAACACCGCCGCACAGCCCAGATCCTTCGCACGGCCCGACAGCGGATGACGTTTTGTTGAGACGCGGTCCACAACCGCCACAACCAGCAACAGTAATACTGCACCCAACAGGACAATTTTTTCAACCATGCTGACTGGTAAAAGCCACAATTCGATCATCGCCGGAATCGCGATCATCAACTCCTGCCGAAACGCCGCCTCGTATTGCACCGCATGACTTAAACCTTGCATGAAATATTGAAATGCATAGCCGATGCGCACGAAGCCGCCGGTGCTTTTAAGGGCGTTGGCAGTTACGGTCAATTCTTCAGACTTGTTTGCGTTTAGCGGCATGCTTGATATTCGGTTGCGGTTGAATATCCTGGGCGTATTAAATTATATCGCTATGAAAAATGATCCTCACTCGCGATATTTAGTTTACGCACAGCATGCATGCATAAGCCGCGCTTGGCATACAGGCCACTAGTGTAGTGCTTCATTGTGTTTGGACTTATTCGAATACTTGTAACGAGATGGCTTGCGACGTCTCCATCCCCCATGAAAATGGGGGAAAGGGTGGTTCGGCGTGTGAACGAATAAGTCTCATTGATTGCGAAGCAGGCCGCTAGCTGTAAACAATATCTCCCGCCACACCAACGGTAACTGTGCGGCCCACCAGGGTGGTGTAGCTCGCCGATTTTACGGTGCTGACATAAACATATTCACCCTTCACCGTACTTGATGTGACGGTCATCAGCAAATAGCCGCGTCTGATTGTATCGGCATAATTCAAATCATCGATCAGCCCAAGGCCTGCGCCAATAGCCGAGTTTCCGAGTTGTGGTGCGAGCGCGCTGCCGTCCAGCGAGCTGCCCAATCCGCCCAGACCAGCGCTTTCGAAACCAGTAGAGCTGACCGATGATCCAGCAAATTCAACACCCACTTTTTCACCTGCTAGTGTGGTGAGTTTTGTGAACCAGCCATTGTGCGAATCGCCGGAAAGTACCACCAGTTTTTTGTTCAGTGATTTTACGGTTTGCAAAAGCTGTTCACGGTTTGCCGGATAGCCATCCCATGAATCCAGGTTGTAAGGGAGACGGGGATTTTTCGTCGGATCCAGCAGCGTTGTTTGTGTGGCAGTGAGCGCCACAGCACCACCCACCACGCGCGCGGCTTTAGCACCCAAATAAGCCTGAATAGCCGCACCGCCCGCGGTAGGATTGGCATTGGCCGGATTGAAATATTGCGCGACCGAAACGGGAATCCACATGCGCGCCATGATGTCCTGATTGCCCAAAAATTGCCATGTTGCACGCGATGCTGAAAGCTGCGTTGACAGCCATGTTTGCTGCGCGGTGCTGATCATACGACGTGATGCGTCCGGCAGCACGCCGCTCGCGTTAGGCGTGATGCCCGCGATGTAACGGGCCACGCCGCCATCCTTGTCGCCGAAATTATCATACTGCTGATCACGACCTTCAATGCGCGTATCCAACATGTGCAGCGAAAACAGCGAGCCGAAATCGAAGGAACGATAAATTCGCAAAAGGTTGGTTGTGTCCGTACGAATCGGCATCCATTCGTGATAAACACGTGCGGCAATATTTTTGCGCGTGTTCCAATCGCCCTGCGTGGCCGGATTATGATTTTCGGCGCCATTCACAAACGCGTTGTTGGCAAATTCGTGGTCGTCCCAAACCGTAATCCACGGCATCTTCGCGTGCAGCGCGCGGGCACCGGCATCGGTGCGATACAGCGCATAGCGCGCGCGATAATCAGCTAGGCTCACAATATCGTTGGCAGGCACGGTGACGCGCCCCAGCGTGGCCGCGTCGGTATTGCCATATTGTGTGGCGGCGGCGCCGTATTCATAAATGTAGTCGCCCAGATGAATCGCATATTGCGCGTCTGATTTTGCGGCTGCGTCGTAAGCGTTAAAAAATCCTTCGGAATAAAGTGAGCAGGAAAAAACGGCGAATTTCAGCGCCGCAACATTTGCCGCAGGCAGAGTGCGGGTCGTGCCGACCGGTGACGATGAATTGCGCGGCCCCTGAAAACGGTAAAAATACTCGACACCCGCGACTAAACCTGTCGCATCAACTTTTACGGTGAATCCCGTAGTCTCACTCGCCTCAATTTTTCCGCTGCTAATCACAGCGGAAAAATTGGTATCCGTCGCAATTTGCCATGTCAACGGCACCGCAAGCGCCGCGTCTGCCCCGGTAAATTTTGCGTGCGTCCATAAAATGACGCGGTCAGTGAGCGGATCGCCGCTGGCCACGCCGTAATTAAATTCGGGGGCGGCGGCAAATTTTTCTTCGTTCGAGTTTGAATCCGAGCACGCGGCAAGTGAGCCGCTCACCGCCACCGCGGCTGCCGTGGTGGATGTTTTAACAATAAATTCACGCCGTTTCGTGTCGATTGGATTCGTCATTTTTATCATCCGATTAAGTTTTACAAAACCTCTATTTCAGACGATGGATGTGACAATCTGATGATGATCCGAGGCTATAAATTAGAAACAAGTAAAATTAAAAATCAGCTCGCATCGACAGCTGATAACTGCGCGGGGCCTGATAAGTATATTGATCGCCCGCCAGCGTTTTGCCCGGACTGATGGATGTCACTTTGTGCTGATCGAATAGATTGAAAACATTGATCTGCAACTTGAGCGCTTTGAAACCTTCCGCGATGTTGCGAAATGTATACGAAGCACCTAAATCTGCATTGTCGTAGGCTGCCAGCTTGTAAAGCTCATAGATGGCTGGCTTGGCCGAATCATAATCTTGCTGATAATTCTCGCCCGTGCGCTTGAAAATAAATGAGCCCGACCACGGCCCTTGGGTATAGATCAAGCCCGCAGCAGCAGTCATTTTGGGCGCATTCGAAATCGTCTTGCCGGTATCTTCAGCGGTGGCGCGATTGATCGAGCCGTTCGCATAAACCGCCAAACCTTCGCCCACCAAATAAGTGGCCTGTCCTTCAATGCCTTTGTAGGTGGCACCGCCAATATTAACGAATGCGGCTGCTGTTCCGCCGAGGCCGTTCGACACATATTTATTTTTGAAGTCAATCTGGTATAGATCAACATCCCATGTGAAGCTGCCTGATTTGCCGACAACGCCAATCTGATAATTGGTTGATTTTTGCGGCGTGCTACTGTTTTTGGTTGGGTCTGCGATATAAAAAGATTTCAAATCAGGAATCTGAAAACCTTTCGCATATTGCGCATAGGCAGCCAAGCCCGCGCCGAGCTTCTGGTTCACAGTCAGAAAAGGCAAGGTGGTGCGATAGTCCACCGAGGCGTTTTGCGGCAGGCGCGTGGTTTGGTTAACCACCGCATCCACCGAGCGGGTAATGTTTGCCACCTTCACACCCGGCGTGACGAGCGTAGTGGATGTCGCTTCCCATTCAAATTCCACAAAAGGTTGCGTGTTTTTGATTGTCGATTGCTGATCAAACAAGACGCTCGGATTTTGTACCGGGGTTGGCTTGGTTTCGCGCGGGTCGCGAATATTTCCCAACGTTAAGTCGATATCGTATTGATGACGATCCGTATCGGATTTTTCAATCCACACACCCGCGCGCAACAAGCCAGGCGCAAACTGTTTTGTAGCCTTGAATATTCCGCCAACAACGCGATATTGATTTTGTTTATCAATGCCCTGAATATTTTTATTGCCGGTGCCGCCAATCCGCGTGCCGGGTGCCGTCAAGCCTGTCGGATCGGTCGATGAAATCGTTTGATTGTCGTATTAATAGGTGTAGATTTGCGCTTCTGTGGTGATGCCGCCATCCCATGAAGATTGCAACCGCAAATACTCGAAGTCAGTCGCTTTGTCGGTGTGGTTGTAGCCTGCAAAATTGAAACTGGCCGGATCATTATTGAGACTGAAGTTGCGACCATACAGCGCGACTTGCGCAAGCGTGGGCCCTTTGTTGTTGTCGGGCTGCGTGTACTTGATCCGGTTCACGGAAGTAAACCCGGTGAAGATGGAGTTATTGCCGACCGGAAACTGCAGCTTCGCGGTCAGGTTGTCGCTCTTGATATCGTTTAGCGTGAGATAACCATCAGATTGCAGATGCTGAAAATTGAGCTGCAATGTTGCGTTATTCCAGTTGGCAATCCTGCCACTTTCATACGACGCACCAATCAGGCTGGTATTCCATGTGCCCGCTGAGCCGAAAAGGCTGATGGCTTGTTCATCGCGCGGCTTTTTTGAGAACAGATTGATCGAGCCACCGAAGGTTGCAAAACCAAGATTGCTGGCGTTTCCTGGCCCGCGCTCGATCACAGCGCCACCAATCACGGAGGCGGGAAAAAACGAGGTTGAATGATGCGACGGATTATTGGTGTCGCCCCACGGAATACCGTCGAACGTAATATTGTATTGATCGTCGCTAAAACCGCGCATCGTAGTTTTAGTCTCGCTTAAACCGGGGCCGTTTGCCGAGTCCCCCGACATGCTCGGTGCCACGTTCACCACGCGGCTGTATTCGGCGGTAGGCGCAACCGAGCTTTCAATAAATTCACGCGTGATGATCGACTGTGGCTGGGTCGCATCCAGGCTCGCCTGCGTGGGTGCCAATGCCGATGCGGAACCTTTCTCGTCTTGTCGATAAGCGCCCGATTTTGCCGTGACAGTGATCGTCTCAATCTTGGTGGGTTCGGCTGATTTGGCGTCAGCTTTTGCTGCATCTTTCGCGTCTTTCGCTTCTTGCGCGATGGCAGGTTGCAGTTGCGATGCTGAAAATAAAGCGGCTATAACGTGCGTCGAAATGATCGCACGACGGTTGGATATGCTCATGCTGACAATGCCCCCTGTTTTATTTATTAATGTTTTTTCGTTTGTTCGCTATGGCAATTTTTTAATTAGCCAATGCGTTTTTACGGTATCTAAATATAGGGATGAAATGTGACCATGCCGTGACCGCCTTTTTTCGCATTGATGGCCGTGCGGATGAACATTCACGCGATTGTCATAACTGAAGCAGATTATTAGGAAGTTTTTTAATTTTGATTTCGCTCAGGAGACATACAGACATATGAAACATATGAACAAGATTTTCAAGGTTGGTAAAAATTATCGGATCGGTATCGGCTCTTCGCTGTTACTGGCGCTGGCACTGCCCATGCTCATGTCGGCTTGCAATTCGAGCGACAGCAATGACCGAAACGCCATCCCCGAAGGCACCACACTCAAAATGGCATTACTCGCCACCACCGATTTGCATCAGAACATCCTGAGTTACAACTACTATTCGCTAACCGCCGACACCAGTCTCGGCCT
>JANXWW010000252.1 GCA_025350945.1 Burkholderiales bacterium | reverse complement strand
ACTCTGCGCCACAATAATTTTGGCCTTGCCCTCGGTGGTTGCGGTGAAAAGGTCAGCCGTAGCATCAACGGTCATCCCCAGCCGAAGTTCCGTGGATGGGCGCGTACCGGCTGCGTTCAGGAGCGCGTTGACGTTGACGGTATCGAGCGACGTACCCGCAACGCCAAGCGGGCTAATACCAGTGACCGGGCCGCTGGAGGCGGCCGCGTCAGAGGGGACGGGGCTGCCGGTGCCGCCCGTGCCAACTTTTGCTTCTCCTTCGCAGCCCATTAGAGCTAAGCCGAGTAAAGCGCATGCTAATGTTGCTGCCGTTTTAAATTTGTTCATATTGCGAGTTGGTTCAGCAACCCATGTGGCACACGTTTGGGGGAGATTTCTCATAACTTGCTCTCTTTCTTAATGCTGGGAGGCAATGATGCCTCTGAATAAAAATACATTCCTACGCGAATCCGTGTGCTATTTTTTTCACCGCTGGCTGCGTCGAACTCTTCAGAAGCAATAGCTTGTTCGATTAGCTTATCTTGAGTTTTATCCCATTCGCGTCGTGCTAGATTTTGGAGTGCTTCGGCTGACGCGTGAGACATCTCATCGCCAAAAATAAAACGGTCAAGAAATTTTGGAGCTGTGTCTAAAACATTTGCAATGGATGCAGACATGTGATCTTCTAAAGTCTCTGACATTCGCGAGAGCTTATCGTCGGCCTCAGGCGTTGCGAGGAAAGAATCCGCCTTGAGCAAAACGTTTTCACTGTCGTCCACTTCGATGTACTTGAGACGCATCAATTCTTCAAATATAGCACTGGGTCGATGATCGGTCGTCACTGTTCTTACGAGGCTATCGAACGATAGTAGGTGGCTGGCGCTTCGGCGCGGTAGCATCTTAGGCTTTCCGTTTTTGTCACGCCAGCGGCGTTGAGTGCGCCACACAGTATGAACAGCGGAGGCGAACGAAGCTATTGGTTCAACTTCTTTCGCTGTATCGTCTGACGTAAGCCTGCGAATCTCCTTCCTGTTAAGCCCCGTTAGCAAAGAAAGTTGAGTGCCGGTTGCCTCAACGTCGCCCACAAAATGTTTTTGCGCTGCCTTTACATAAACGCGTTTCAACAACTCACTCGCCATCTGAAACGTCACGCCACGCGCAATCAGCAGTCGCACCAGGGGCGACAGCACGCGCGCGGCGGTTTCGAGCAGCTTTTCTGTTGCTTTCGACGTTGGGTTGGTGGTTTCA
Source organism: Burkholderiales bacterium (assembly GCA_025350945.1). Lineage (GTDB taxonomy): Bacteria > Pseudomonadota > Gammaproteobacteria > Burkholderiales > Usitatibacteraceae > UKL13-2. The sequence goes on along the minus strand of JANXWW010000252.1, from coordinate 5,747 downwards.
GACACAGCTATTAAATATCCAGCTTACAAAATTTTAGGTGCGTTTTAGGTGCGCGACAGTTCTTCATTTCTTGATGTTTGGTAAAAATATTGAAACAGCATTTGAGATGCAAATTTTTACGGCTTTCGCAGGATCGGTGTCTTCGCTGATCCCTGATTGTCTCGAAATAACGACAAAGCTGATGCAATAAAACAACATCAAAAAATATTTCCAAATACTGCTTGCAAAACATTTTTAATGCGGGAATAATTCCCACACTGATGCAAGTTTAGTGAGCAGTTAAAGTAAATGCAAGTTTTGTTTTGGCGCGGTTGTTAAATGTTTCGCGGCATCTAGTGTTGCTGGCTAAAAAAATTGGATCGGAGTGCAGTGTGTCGAAACCAACTCTTTATCTTATGCAACAAATTTTGAGGGCATTTATGCGATTTATCGGGGCGGTGATGGCGGGCTTGACGACGGGGATATGTGTGCTGCTGGCCAGCATGCTGTTTCGTGCCTCGCCTGCAGTGGCGGCCACTGTGCCTCCCCCAGTGACGCTGCCGGTGGTGAGTGTGACGCCGCTGATCGCAGCACCAAATATAGCGCGCAAGATTATCATCAGCAGTGCGTGGCTCAATAATTGCGGGCCGGTCAATTTGAAACTGGAATCAAACGATACCGCGCAGACCGGGATTTTGACGGTGCGGGTGTCATTCGCCGCGATTGAACCGAATGTGGTCGTCTGCCAGCCTATTTTGGGTGGCGATTCGCGGCTTGAATTTGATTACACGCCGAAAGCAGAAGGGGTGCTGCGCGTGGTGGTGGTCACGGACACCGAGACTAAATATGGCGAGGGCAATGTGGTTACGTCGGGCGCGGGCAAGGCCCGTTCTCTCGTCGATATTTCGGGGGTGTGGTTTGATCCCGCCACGAGTGGTTCCGGTATTACGTTTCAGCATAATTTTAAAAGCGATGATGTGAGCTTCGGCACATGGTATCTCTACGATCAAGCGGGCAATGCGCGCTGGTATACGATGCAGAACGCGGTGTGGAATCAGGATGGTCGCCGTTTTGAAGCGCAGTTGCTGGAGTCGCGCTCGCCAGCCTCGTCATGCACAGTAGACGTGCCGTGCCCCACCGCCAGTATCCCGTCGGTGCGGATTGGCATGGTCAAAGTTTCTCTGGTGGGTGATGAGTTTTCGCGCACGACGCCATTGCTGATGAAAGTCGACGCGTTCTCGTCAAGTGGCGCGGCGCTTTTTTCTTCCACCGCCAGCCGATTAACGTTTTGAGGCTGATGAAAATGCATATGACGAGCATACAATCGAATCCGGCTAAAAATCGCGGCGTTGCTGTGGCCTGCTGGACAATGGGCAGGATGCTGCGCACATCGTTTTTGTATGCATCATTTTTGTACATCTCAATGCTATGCATATTCATCGCCCTGCCGCGTATGGCTGGTGCGCAAAGTGCCACCTTGCCGCCGCCCACCACGCCGCTTTTGATGGTTTCGCCCCCGGTGGCAGCGGTAGCAGAGCCGCGAACCTTGACGGTGACCGGTCTTTGGCCCAACACCTGTGCGCCTGTTGCCGCCACGCTGGATAGCAGTTTATTTACAGTGGTGAAAACAATCACGATACGTCTGCAAGCTCCGCTTACTTTGGTGGCGTGCGCCCAAGTGCTCACGCCCTATCGTTTTGATCTGGCCTACGCAGCGCGTGAAGTCGGCGTGGCGCGCGTATTGATCGTAAGCAGCACGGGCGCGCCAACGGGCGAGGGTCGTGTGGTGACGACTGCGGCGGGGTCAACCACCCGCTCGGCAGGCAATATAAGCGGCGCATGGTACGACCCGATCACCAGCGGTTCAGGTTTGAGCTTTGTTCACGCCTATCAGGGTAGCGATGTGGTGTTTGGCACTTGGTATCTTTACGACCGCAATGGCGTGCCACGCTGGCTCAGCATTCAGGACGTGACATGGAGCGAAGGTGGCACTGTCATGGAAGGCATGCTCTTTGAGACCCGCGCCGGCGGCAGTGATATTTGCCCGCAAAACGTGATTGCCTGCCCGGCTGTCAGTACCTCGCTGACGAAAATCGGACGCATGCGTGCGACTTTTGTGGGCATTGGTTTATACGATGATGTGGCCCCCCAAGCCAGAGTTGAAGCGTTTTCAAATACCAATGCGCCGCTGTTTTCGTCCAATATTATTCGCGCATTTTAAGATTGAATATCGAAGCAAAAGTTTTTAGCGTGCAACATAGCGCGCCTCTAAAGCCCGGTGGCCACCTGGGTCGTTACGAAAGTGGCTGTAGTTGATGTGAAGTTGTAGTTGTAGTTGCAGTTTTGTACCGCAATACCGTAGCAAGCAGCAAATCGTGAAGCACAACACAACGCGGCCCCGGAAGAAATTCCGGGGCCGCTTTGTTTGTGAGAAACGTTTCGCTAATATTGGTGAGGCTTTCGAAGCATAAATGCTTGTAAAGCCGCTCTGATGCTAGCGTTTGCTTTTTAAATACGCCACAATTTCGGTTGCTGGTATTGGCGTTGCCGCCGCGTTTGCCATTCCGCGGCGATGCTGATATTCCACGTTGCCCTCTTTCAAGCCGCGTTCGCCGACGACAACGCGATGCGGAATGCCGATCAGCTCCATATCCGCCAGCATGGCACCGGGGCGCTCACCGCGATCATCGAGTAGCACGTCAATTCCTGCTGCTGTAAGCTCGTCATGCAGCTTGTCGGCCGCTTCTTTCACCATCGCTGAGCGTTCATAACCCATCGGCGCAATCGCGACCGTGAAGGGGGCCATGGCATCGGGCCAAATGATGCCGCGCTCATCATGGTTCTGCTCAATGGCCGCACCGAGCAAGCGCGTGACACCGATGCCGTAGCAGCCCATTTGCATGGGCTTTGGTTTGCCGTCTTCATCGAGGAAGTTCGCTTTCATCGGCTCTGAATATACGGTGCCCAGGAAAAACACGTGGCCGACTTCGATGCCACGCTGAATCGACAACACGCCTTTGCCATCGGGCGAAGGATCGCCCGCAAGCACGTTACGGATATCGGCAATGAATGCAGGCTCGGGCAAATCGCGGCCCCAGTTCATGCCGGTGTAGTGGAAATCAATTTCGTTCGCACCCGAAACAAAATCGCTCAGATTGGCGACCGTTCGATCCGTGACCATTTGCACCGGTTTTTTCAGATTCATCGGGCCGAGATAGCCGGGTTTGCAGCCGAAATGTTCGACGATTTCGGCCTCAGTGGCGAAGCGAAAACCTTTGTTCAAGCCGTCAATTTTGCCCGCCTTGATTTCATTCAAATCATGATCGCCGCGCAGCAACAATAACCACACCACCGATGGCAGTAAATTGCCTGTTTCATCCACCGGGTCAGTTGCCAATACTATCGATTTCACGGTCTGTGTGAGCGGCAGTTTCAATAGCTCAGCCACGTCCTCGCACTTCGCTTTTCCCGGCGTGGCGGTCTTGGCAAACGCAAGCACTGGCGCGGCTCTTGAGGCAATCAGTGGCAGCGCTTCAGCGAGCTCAATATTGGCCGCGTAGCTCGAATCCTTGCAATACGCAATCGCATCTTCGCCGGTATCGGCAATCACTTGGAATTCGTGCGAGCGCGAGCCGCCGATGGCACCCGTGTCGGCGTTTACCGCGCGAAAGGTGAGCCCCAGACGGGTAAAAATTTTCTCGTAGGCGGCAAACATATTGTCGTAGCTTTTGCCCGCAGCAGCCTCGTCACGATCAAACGAATACGCGTCCTTCATCGTGAATTCGCGGCCCCGCATCACACCAAATCTTGGGCGGCGCTCATCGCGAAATTTGGTTTGGATATGATAAAAATTTACTGGCAATTGGCGATAGCTTTTAATCTCGGCTCTCGCGATATCCGTGATGGCTTCTTCTGACGTCGGTTGCACAATAAAATCGCGATCATGGCGATCTTTAATCCGCATTAATTCTGCGCCGTATTTTTGCCAGCGCCCCGTTTCCTGCCACAGCTCGGCCGGCTGCACGACCGGCATCAAAAGCTCCACCGCACCTGCCGCATTCATTTCTTCGCGGATGATGGCTTCCACCTTGCGAATCGTGCGCAGGCCCATCGGCAGATAGTTATAAATGCCGGCGGCAAGCTTACGGATCATGCCGGCACGCAGCATTAGTTTTTGCGAAACGATATCAGCGTCGGCAGGCGCTTCTTTGAGAGTGGAAATAAAAAAACGAGAGGCGCGCATTTTGTCTTGGATATTCAGTAGGTTAAAAAGAATGTTCGGCAAATAAAGCCGCAAACATGCATGATTTTACATGCCAGACAGCACATAGCCCTACACAGCGCCCAAGTTTTGTGAAAGAATCACTTAACTAAAGAATTGGAAGGGCAACCATGATTGATCGTGATGGTTATCGCCCGAATGTCGCTATCGTACTTTGCAATGCAAAGAACGAGGTGTTTTGGGGCAAGCGCATCAAGGAGCATTCTTGGCAGTTCCCGCAGGGCGGTATCAAGTTAAATGAAAGCCCGGAAGACGCGATGTATCGGGAGCTGGAAGAAGAAACGGGCTTGATGCGTGAGCACGTGCAAATTTTGGGCCGCACCAAGGGTTGGCTGCACTATCACGTGCCCAATCACTGGATCAAGCGCGAATGGCGCGGCACTTACAAAGGCCAGAAGCAAATCTGGTATTTGTTGCGGCTCACTGGGCGCGACCACGATATACGGCTGCGCGCAAGCACGCATCCGGAATTTGACGCGTGGCGCTGGCACGATTACTGGGTGCCACTTGATAGCGTGATTGAATTCAAACGTGATGTGTATCGCCAGGCGTTACAGCAACTGGTCAGGTTTCTGGATCATGGCCATCATCGCAAGGGTCGCGATGGCGCACATGGGCACACACACGCACACACACACGCACACACACACGCGCACGCACATGCGACGGTGCATCATCCCGCAACGCATGGTGCCACCGTGCATGATGATGCGCTGCCGCTGGTGGGGGATTTGCGCCCGGCACCAGTCAACGTAGCACAGCAACCCATACCCGAGCCGGTGCTGGCGACGGCGCTGGCACCGATTTTGACACCGACCACGCTAGACCGCGAGAGCGTCTGAGTCTGACTGACGGTGCCCGCAACTGAGCTTTTAACGCACACGCCGCGCGGCCTTTATTGCGCGGCGGGCGATTTCTATGTCGATCCCTGGCGGCCGGTTGATCGCGCCGTCATTACCCACGCACATGCCGATCATGCGCGGCCCGGACATGGCGCGTATCTCGCGAGTGCGCCCGCTCTAGGCGTGCTGCAATCGCGGCTCGGCGCGAAAGCACAAATCGAGACGCTTGCCTACGCCGAAATCCGCGATATCAATGGCGTAAAAATATCGCTGCATCCGGCGGGCCATGTGCTCGGCAGCGCGCAAGTGCGGATCGAATATCGCGGTGAAGTATGGGTGGTGTCGGGCGATTACAAACTCGATTTCGATCCGACCTGCGATGGCTTCGAATCGGTGAAATGCGACACCTTCGTCACGGAATCTACGTTCGGCCTGCCGATCTATCGCTGGCGCACGCATGCGGAAATGTTTGCCGAAATTAATCAATGGTGGGCCGCGAATGCTGAGGCTAAGCGCGCGAGCGTGCTGTTTGGTTACTCGTTTGGCAAGGCGCAGCGAATGCTGAAAAGTGTGGATGCAAATATTGGGCCGATTTTTTGTCATGGCGCGGTGGAGGTATTGAATCGTGCGTATCGCGATGCGGG
>JANXWW010000237.1 GCA_025350945.1 Burkholderiales bacterium | reverse complement strand
AGGAAAGCGCACTGTAGTGCGTTCCTGCGCCAGCTTTCGCCACGCTAGGAGCAGTACATGAATGCAAATCCGAAATTCCTCGAGTCCACTGCCACCGTTGACGAAGCTGCGGTGCAGCCGCTGCCGATGTCGCGCAAGGTTTATATCGAAGGCTCGCGGCCTGATATTCAAGTACCGATGCGCGAGATTTCGCAATCGGATACGCCGACCGGCATGGGTGGCGACAAAAATCCGCCGTTTTTTGTTTACGATACTTCCGGGCCGTACACAGATCCGAATGTGAAGATCGATATTCGTTCTGGCTTGACACCGCTGCGCGAAACGTGGATCGCGCAACGTAATGACACCATTTTGCTCGATGGCCCATCATCGGCCTATGGCGTCGAGCGCATGAATGATGCGAAATTAGCGGAGCTGCGTTTCAATTTGAAGCGCAAACCGCGCGTGGCAAAAGCTGGCATGAACGTCTCGCAAATGCACTATGCGAAGCAAGGCATCATCACGCCCGAAATGGAATACATTGCCATTCGTGAAAACCAGAACCGCGAATGGATGCTGGCGAATCAGCCCGCGCTGATTACCAAACAACATCCTGGCCAATCTTTCGGCGCAAATATTCAATCATTTATGACGCCTGAATTTGTGCGCGATGAAATCGCCCGTGGCCGCGCGGTGATCCCAATGAATATTAATCATCCTGAAATCGAGCCGATGATTATTGGCCGCAATTTTCTGGTGAAAATTAACGCCAATATTGGTAACTCAGCGGTGTCATCGAGCATTGCCGAGGAGGTGGAAAAAATGACCTGGGCCACGCGTTGGGGCGGCGACACGGTGATGGATTTATCGACCGGCAAGCACATTCACGAAACCCGCGAATGGATTATCCGCAATTCGCCCGTACCGATTGGCACGGTGCCGATTTACCAAGCCTTGGAAAAAGTGGATGGCAAAGCCGAAGACCTGACGTGGGAGATTTTCCGTGACACGTTAATTGAGCAGGCCGAACAAGGCGTGGACTATTTCACGATTCACGCGGGCGTGTTGCTGCGCTATATCCCCATGACCGCTAATCGCATGACCGGCATCGTCTCGCGCGGTGGATCGATCATGGCGAAATGGTGTTTGGCGCATCACAAAGAATCATTTCTCTACACGCACTTTGAAGATATTTGCGAGATCATGAAAGCCTATGACGTGACATTCTCGCTCGGCGATGGTCTGCGTCCCGGCTCGGGGTTCGACGCGAATGATGAAGCGCAACTGGGGGAGCTTAAAACGCTGGGCGAGCTCACCAAAGTCGCGTGGAAACACGATGTGCAGACCATGATCGAAGGCCCCGGCCATGTGCCGATGCATCTCATTAAGGAGAACATGGATTTGCAATTGAAGTATTGCCATGAAGCGCCGTTCTACACGTTAGGCCCACTCACCACTGACATCGCGCCCGGCTACGATCACATTACCTCTGCGATTGGCGCGGCGATGATCGGCTGGTACGGCACGGCGATGCTCTGCTACGTCACACCCAAAGAGCATCTCGGTTTGCCCGATAAAAATGATGTGAAAGATGGCATCATGGCCTACAAAATCGCAGCCCATGCAGCGGACTTGGCAAAAGGTCATCCTGGTGCGCAAATGCGCGACAACGCACTATCCAAAGCGAGATTCGAATTCCGCTGGGATGATCAATTTAATTTAGGTCTCGACCCTGACAAAGCGCGCGAATTTCACGATGAAACCTTGCCGCAAGAAGGTGCGAAGCTCGCGCATTTTTGCAGCATGTGCGGCCCGCATTTTTGCTCGATGAAAATCTCGCAGGATGTACGTGATTTTGCGAAGGCGCAGGGTGTTTCGGAGGCAGATGCGCTGCAAAAAGGCATGGAAGTTAAGGCGATTGAGTTTGTGAAAAAGGGGAGTGAGGTGTATCAAAAAGTGTAGCGTTGCTGCGGTTGAATAAACGCTTTGTCACTATAGCGCTTTCATCACACGATGAAATTCGAATGGTATCAAAAGAAAGCGGCAAGCAAAGCCGTGAAGCACGATGTGTCGTTTGAACTCGTTGCAACCGCTTTTGCCGACAAGCTTTCGGCCACGTTTCCAAACCCCGACCATTCGCAAAGCGAGCATTGACCTATCACATACGGCATGACAACGAATAGTAAATTAATCGTTGTCGCACATGCTGAGGGAGACGACACCATCCGTGTCATTAGTGCCCGATACGCCACCACCAAAGAGCGAAAACGTTATAAACGTCTAAACCGAAAAAAGTCGTTACCGAACAGTTGCGCACCGAACACGACTTTGATTCTTCTCAAGCGGCACGCGGAAAATATGCAAAGCATATTTCAAAAAAAGGGAGCAATGTGATTGTTCTTAATGCTGATCTTGCAACGTCTTTTCCTGATTCTGCCGCGATAAATGCAGCGCTGCGATCAGTAGTTGAGTTTGCGAATTTGTCAGCGAGGTTGAAACACAAAAACTCTCCGAAGAGTGTGAAGCGAAAAGTGGCGTGACCGAACAAGCCCATTACGAGCACTAGCGCATGCTGGAGCGGAGCTTGCGATTGAACACAAGCTAAGCTTGCTGCACAATGATAGCGATTTTGAAACTATTGCAATGCATACCGTTTTGAAAACCTTGCGCGCACCGAAAAAATAGAACACCAGTATAGGCGCGGCGTTTGAAGCAAAAAAGCTTCAATCACCGCGCCAATAGCAGGGTTTTTGGGTCGATTATTGCTCACGCTTTCACGGTAAGCAGATAGTTGTATAAAAATGAGATGTCTTATTTATGATCCACCCAATAAAAATCCGCGAACTTCTACTATCGCATTCCAGCAGTGAAAAGCGCGCGCGGCATCTTGCCGCAGCGAGTGGTTTGGTGAGCATTGGCAACACGTTGTATGTGGTCGCCGATGATGAGAATCACCTTGGTGTTTTTTCTGCGGTCAATGATGCGCCGGGCGATCTGATTCGATTGTTTGAGGGCACGCTGCCTGAGAAAACCAAAAAGCGCAAAGCTGAAAAACCGGACCTTGAAACGCTCACCCACGTGCCCGCGTTTTCAGGCTATGCGCATGGTGCGCTGCTCGCCTTGGGTTCGGGCTCAAAACCGAATCGCGCGACGGGCGTATTGCTGGGATTGGGCTCTGACGGTGAAGTAAACACCGCGCCGCAGCACGTTGATCTCAGCC
>JANXWW010000234.1 GCA_025350945.1 Burkholderiales bacterium | reverse complement strand
GATGAATGTGCGGCGATGTTGAAAGAATTTTTTGCCGAGCGCAGAACATTGAAAGTATCGGCAAAATCGCTGGATTCAATTGACGAATAAATCCGTGCCAGAATAGATAATAGTAAAAATCCAGTCGCGCCAAAGCGACCGCCCGGAGGAAAAACAATGCAGCATTTAAGCGCACTAGACGCTCTGTTTTTATATCTTGAAACGCCGGAAACGCCGATGCATGTCGGTAGCCTTTTCCTGCTGGAAAAACCAGCGGGACATCGCGGCAGTTTTTATCCAAACATTCGCCGCTTGATTGAATCGCGCATGCATTTGGCACCACTGTTTTCACGTAAGCTCGCCTTCATGCCGTTTGATCTGGCGAATCCGATCTGGGTGCATGATGATAATGTTGATCTCAATTGGCACATTCGCGCAATGACTTTGCCAAAACCAGGTAGCAATGCGCAGCTTGAGTCCGCAGTCGCGAAGCTGCATGAAGGCATGCTGGATCGTGATCGTCCGCTCTGGCAATTTACGATCATCGAAGGTTTGGCCAGCGGTGAAGTGGCGTTTACCTCGCGCATCCATCACGCGGGTCTTGACGGGCAGGGCGGCGTGGCGCTTGCGCAGGCGGTGCTGGATATTGAGCCTACGCCTGCGCCTCATGCGCAGAAGGCAAACACCAAAGAAACGCCGCGAAATACGATGCCGCCTTCTGCTGCAAAAATGTTATCAGCCGCGTTTCGCAACAGCGTGGCGCAATACGGAAAAATTTTAAAGGCCGGTGCGGGTGCGGTGAAATCAATCGGTGCCGCCGGTGCCAAAACTGCAATAGCGCTCACCAGCAGCCAGGCGAAAAAAATCGGCGCGCCCACTGAGCAGCTTCAAGGCTTGGCGAATATGGCGGAGCTCGCTGGCGCAGTTGGCAAAAGCGTGGCGAAAATTAAACAAAATGACACACCGTTGCAAGCCGCAAAAAAATTATTACCCGCAGGTATGAAGCTCGGCCCACGCACGCCACTGAATGTTGCGATCACTGGCAAGCGCTCATTCGCGACCACGCAAATTCCGTTGAGTGAAGCCAAGGCACTCGCGAAGTATTTTAATGTGAAGCTCAACGATATTATTCTTGCCACTGTGTCTGGCGCGCTGCGGCGTTTTTACGCAGGCGACAAAACAATCCTCGGTAAATCAATGATCGGTGCCGTGCCCGCTAGTTTGCGTGCGCCGGGCGACACATCGCAAAGCAATCAGGTCACGATGATGCTGATTAACATGGCGACCAATATCGCTGATCCGGCGAAGCGCATGGCCGCGATTCGTGAAGCAAGTAGTGCCGCGAAATCGCTCACAGGCAGCATGAAAGGGGCGATGACTGCGGTGACGAGCGACTTGCCCACACTCGGTATTCCGTGGTTAATGGGCATCATCACGCCGCTGTATAAAACAGCGGTGGTCACGAATCGAGTTCCGGTGGTCGCGAACCTGGTGATCTCAAATGTGCCCGGCCCACCGATGCCGCTGTATATGGCCGGTGCAAAACTAAAATCGTATTTCCCTGTCTCGATTGTCACGCACGGTTTGGCGCTGAATATCACCATTCACTCCTACGCGGGCTCGCTTGATTACGGCTTTATTGCTGCAAAAGAGCAGGTGCCGAAATTGGCGCACTTGATTAAATGCCTTTTGGCAGCACATCAGGAGTTGCTTGCAGTGGCGATTGATGATGACGCAGAAATGAGCGTGACGGAAACGCGTGCTACTAAAAAGCCAGCTAAAAAAGTAGCCACTAAAAAACCATCGACCGTTGTGCCGAAACGAAAAGCACGATAAAAAATGTCCAAGCAAAACCGCGAATCTCAAAATGATTATTCGCCATTTGATTTTTTGAAAAAATTCAGAAACGCCGACAAAACCACAAACAACAAACCCGCAACATCAAAAAATAGTAACGATGCCATGAATAAAAATGCAAGCTTGAATGATTTCGCTGAACAGCTACGCGCGCCCGGTGCGGGCCTGATCGCGCTCGAGGCGCGTGCGCCGTGGGAGCTCGGTGCCACACTCGCTGCATGGCCCTTGTTGCGGACGGCCCCGGCGGGCGATGGTCATGCCGTGATCGTATTTCCGGGGCTGGGCGCGGGTGATTTTTCAACCGCGCCGTTGCGAAGTTTTTTATCGTCGCAAGGTTATGAAACCTACGGCTGGGATCTCGGCTTTAATTTTGGCCCGCGTGATGGCGTATTGAAAAAAAGCGTTGAGCGCGTGATGGAAATTTGT
>JANXWW010000227.1 GCA_025350945.1 Burkholderiales bacterium | reverse complement strand
GTTTGATTCCTTTTCATGTTCCGTCTTACGATGGAGTGGCTGCACTTCAAACGGACACGACCCGTCTTGTCGATGAAACGTGGTGCGCACTTCTCGCTTGGCGCAGTGACGTGGCAGCGCCCTCATATGTTTCTATCCTGGCGTCTCAAGTAATCGATAGCAATGGTGAGACCTACCATCGCCTCAGTCATCCACTTTCGAATAGCGCGCTCGAACGCGCAGGCGGAAAACCATCGCGCGAAAAGCTCGCGCAAACGTTATCGATAATTTCTAAACGTAATATTGCCGAACGGGCGGCGCTCAATATTTTGTATGCGGATATTGATGTCGCGATCTGTAGCGCAAACGCAGATGTCTTCGTGACCTGTCTGGAACGCATTGTCAGTCATCTGCTTGAATCCAGCACGCGCATTCGCACCGCGTCTTCCATTATCTTGCCCGATCCAAAAGGTGTCGGTTGGCAGTGTGTTCCGGTGCACGAGGTGCTGCGCAGGCTGCAAGAATTGCATCGCTACATCGTCGCGCGCGCGACTGAATCGCCTTTGCAAACGGCAATGGTGGCGCTGGTCATGATTAGCTGCATTCACCCTTTCATGGATGGCAACGGGCGGGTGAGCCGCGTGATTTTTCATGCAATTTTGCGTCGATATGGTGTCAGCCCCAAGTTTTACATTCCACTAAAAAACTTCTACGCGCAATCTGATTTTGGCTTTGAGATTCGGCTTCGGCAAACGTTTCTCACCAGCGACTGGCATCAGATTACGCATTATTTTTGTGACGTACTTCATGCGTTTCTTCATTAAATTTTCAATGCGCGAAATTTGTAGCCTATTTGCAGCCACATAGGCCGCTACATAATCCGGCAAATAAAAATTTATAAAAGTCCTTTATTGGCGGGCTTCTACAGGCATTTACGGCTTGAAACGCTCGCCAGTAAAGGACTTTATTATTTCAATTTCTTCAATCGCCGTACTGGCTGGCGATCCGCGTTTCAGCGTTCTGCTCAAACGCCATTTCCCGATATTCTTTCTTGACACGAGCACGTAAGCGGCTCAATATTTAACGTGCTTCGCTGATGACATATCAGCAGAAGTGCAGTCACATTCTTCCAATTCTATCCAAGGGGATTCAAATGTTACTTCGCGCTATTTTTGCGATTGCTCTTATCTGTGCATCATTTGCCAGCTTCGCTCGATCCAATAGTTTGTCCGTAAATTTGTCACTTGCAGATCGCGCTACTGTGTCAGATCAGGAGGTGATGGTTGATGTTGTTTTTACCAATAATGGTTCCACCCCGCTCAGCATCGCGAAGTGGTTTGTACCAGAAGGCGCGCTGGAAGGTGATTTATTTTTACTTTCGCGTGATGGCAAAAAAGTGCCGTATTTAGGGCCGATCATCAAGCGCGCAGCACCGAGTGCGCAGGACATGATTACACTTGCGCCCGGCGAAAGCATCACGCGCTCGGTTGATATCGCGGGCATGTATGATTTATCGGCATCGGGCGAATACAAGATGCAATACGGTGTTGCATCGTCGCAGTTACTTGGTAGAACCGTGCCGCGTCAGGCAACAGATTCGAAACGTTTCGCTGAGTCTGCGGCAGATGTCGTCATGGAATCGCTGATGTCGAACGAAGTCGCCACCTTTGTCGAGGGCCGCAGTAATCCACTTGCCAGCCTGGCAGCAGATAAATCTGCTGTGCTCAGCGCCAAATCCAGCATCGCTTATTCCGGTAGCTGTAGCGCCTCACAAAAAAGTACGTTGACCAGTGCGGTCGCAGCGGCATCAAACTATGCGAATACTTCGGTCTCGTACCTGAGCGGCATATCTGGAAACACGCCACGTTTTACGACGTGGTTTGGATCGGCAACATCATCTGCGTTAAGCGAAATCCGCACCGACTACACTAAGATCAAAGATGCATTGGATAACAAGTCGCTGGTATTGGATTGCTCATGCAAGCAAAGCTACTACGCCTACGTTTACCCGACGCAACCGTATAAAGTCTATTTGTGCCGCGCATTCTGGAGCGCACCCATGACAGGTACGGATTCGAAAGCCGGTACGCTGATTCACGAGTTGTCGCACTTCAATGTAATCGCCGGTACCCAGGACAATGCCTACGGCCAATCTGCTGCAAAAGCGCTCGCGATTTCAAATCCTCAGCAGGCTCGCGATAATGCCGATAGCCATGAATATTTTTCAGAAAACACACCCTCGCAGCAGTAATATTAACTGAGAGAATAAGGCGCGCCGTTCATGCAGATATTTTCTTTTGCCTGGGCGGCGCGATGTTTTTGCTTTTTGATATTTTTTTCATACACAGCATTTTCTTTCGCTTCATCCTTAACCATTAAAAATGACCTTCACTGCCGAATAACTGTGCCAGCCACTGTGCGTGCTGGTGCGGCGGTGTCGGTGAAATTTGAGTTGTTCAATCATGGCAGGCGCGCGCTTAATGTGCTCATGTGGAACACGCCCATAGAAGCCGGTTTTTTTGCGCCATACCTCAGCATTACAGGGCCCGACGGCGAGCTTGAATACGGCGGTGCCATGATGAAGCGCGGTGCCCCGGAACGCGCAGATTACGCGCGCATCAAACCGGGCGGCACGCTAATGAAGACGGTGAATCTCGCCGAAATTTATCAATTCAATCGTGCGGGCCGCCACAATATTAAATATGTCGGTAAGCTGTTTGATGTCACCACTGAAAAAATTCCGCGCTCACTCGAACAGCATGTCGCAATCGCCCTCAACTGCCCTGATGTCGCGTTCGACGTTATTTTGAAAGACTGATTTACAAATTAGGGTCGCGATACAATCAAAGAATGTTTAACTTCGTTTGATTGCAATCTATGCCGACAAAAATCGCATTCATTGGCCTGGGCAGTATGGGTGGTGCGATGTCGCACAACCTTTTGCGCGCAGGGCACACGCTGCACGTGTATGCGCGGCGTTCATCGGTCATGCAGCCGTTTGTAGACGCGGGGGCGCATGCATCACATTCGCCCGCAGAAGCGGCACGCGACGTGGATTTTATTTTCACCAACGTCGTCAGTACCGCCGATGTTGAAAACGTTTTGCTGGGCGCAGGCGGTGTCATGGAAACGGCGCGCGCGGGTGCAATTGTTGGTGATTTTTCCACGATTGACGCAGCTGCCACGCGCCGAATCGCCGCTACGCTGGCCACCAGGAAAATCGATTTTCTGGACTGTCCCGTTTCGGGCGGTACAAAAGCGGCGGCGGCCGGTGCGCTGTCGATCATGGTCGGTGGCAAAGCCGAGGTGCTGGAACGTACCCGGCCACTACTCGAAAAACTCGGTAAAACCATTTCACACATGGGCGATGTGGGCTCAGGCCAGATCACCAAAGCGTGCAACCAAATTGTGCAGGTGGTGAATATCCAAGGCATTGCCGAGGCGATGCTGTTTGCACACGCAAATGGTGTTGATACAGCGAAGGTGGTTGACGCGTTGATGGCGGGCATGGCGGGCTCGAAAATGCTGGATCTGATGGGCCGCAAAATGGCCGCCAGGGATTTTGCGGCGGGGATCGAAGCGCGCTTGCATCACAAAGATTTTGGTCTGGTTGCACATGCTGCTCATGAACAAAACCTGCCGATGCCCGCCGTCACCTTGGTGTACCAACAACTCACGCAATTGATGGCGCATGGTTGGGGCAATATGGATACATCCAGTTTGCTGCGCGTGCTGGAAGAGGTTAAATAAATGAACCTGTATCGCTTGTTGCAGCAGCGCGCCGCTGCCCATGATCCGGTTCGCGTCGGCCTGATTGGTGCAGGCAAATTTGGCTCGATGTATTTAAGCCAAATCCCGCGCACGCCCGGCATGCATTTGCTGGGCATTGCTGATTTAAATCCACCGCGCGCGGCAGCGTCATTGCGGCGCGTCGGCTGGCGTGATGAGCAATTCGCCGCACCGTCTTTCGACAGCGCATTCAAGCACGGCACGACTTGTATCACCGACGATTCCGTTGCACTGATTGCCAATCCGGCTATCGACGTTATCATCGATGCGACCGGCAGCCCCGCCGCCGGCATTGCGCACGTCATGCAATGTTGCGAGCATAAAAAACATATCGTGATGGTGAATGTGGAAGCCGATGCACTGGCTGGCCCGCTGCTCGCCAAATATGCAGCCGATGCAGGCATTGTTTATTCATTGGCGTATGGCGATCAGCCTGCGCTGATTTGCGAGATGGTGGATTGGGCGCGCTCAGCTGGTTTTGATGTGGTCGCGGCAGGCAAGGGCACAAAGTATTTGCCCGCCTATCATGCATCAACGCCCGACACGGTGTGGGGTCATTACGGTTTTACTGAAGACACGGTCGCCGGTGGTGATTTCAATGCGCAAATGTTTAATTCATTTCTGGATGGCACCAAAAGTGCGATTGAAATGGCGGCAGTCGCAAACGCGACGGGCCTCACACCCGCACCGAACGGCCTCGAATTTCCGCCGTGCGGTGTGGATGATCTTGCCCAATATTTAAAGCCGAAATCGGCTGGCGGTTTGTTGAATCATCGTGGGCAGGTGGAAGTTATTTCGTCGGTTGAGCGTGATGGGTCGCCCGTGTTTCGCGATTTGCGCTGGGGCGTGTATGTCACCTTCGCTGCCGATTCGGAATATGTGCGCCGCTGCTTTAAAGAATATGGCTTGGTCACGGATTCATCGGGCGAATACTCGTCGATGTATAAACCGTTTCACCTAATTGGTTTAGAGCTGGGCATCAGCGTCGCCAGCGTGGCATTGCGCAAAGAAGCGACCGGTGTTGCAACGGCCTTTCGGGGCGATTGTGTGGCAACCGCCAAGCGTGATTTGAAAGCGGGTGAAATGCTGGACGGTGAAGGCGGCTTTACGGTCTATGGAAAATTAATGCCTGCGGTGGATTCTCTCAAAGCCGGTGCGCTGCCGATTGGTCTTGCGCATAAAATAAAATTGTTGCGCGATGTGCCTAAGGGCCGCGCGGTGGCGTGGAGCGATGTTGCGTTTGATGCCGATAATACCGCTGTTAAATTTCGCCGCACAATGGAGCAAGTTTTCTCATCCTAACTTATGTCTATGAAACCCAATACAAAACTCACGCAACTTGGTCGCAAAGCCGTCAACACGCCAGGCACAGTGAACGTGCCGATGCACCGCGCCTCAACCGTGCTGTTCGATAGCGTGGCGGATTTGCATGACACACAAGCACGCTGGATGAAAGACGAGCAAATTCCGACCTACGCAATCTTCAATATGCCGCAGGCACTGGCGCTGGAAAACGCTGTGGCAGAAATCGAAGGCGGCTACCGCGCCGCCACCTATCCGAGCGGGCTGGCGGCCGTTGCCGGTGCGCTGCTCGCGTGCGTAAAGTCGGGCGA
>JANXWW010000199.1 GCA_025350945.1 Burkholderiales bacterium | reverse complement strand
TTTCAGCGAACGTATTGTTTGCACAAAGTGAGTTTTGTCGTTTACAGGGCTGAGCATCGTTTGCTCAATGCGCGCGATGCCCATGCCGGTTAATTTTTCGAGGGTCACAAACAGCATTGTTTTATCCGCACGCGACAACCCAGGCCGTTCGCGATACAGGCGTTTTAAAAATCGCTCACGCGCGGCATGCGCTAGATTGGCCCACGCCTGCTGCCGCGCCGCGTAGCGGCCCAGGGCGCGTAAATGCTCGCCCAGACTCACGCGCGCGCTAGCGGATGAAACATCGAGCGGGCCAAACCGCCGGATGACCCTAGCGAGCCATGCTAGCAACAACGCGCCAAACGCTACCAGCACCATCCAGGCATTTTCACCCAGCCACGTCCACAATCCAGCGTTGCGATCCTTGAGCGCCAGCAGGATGACAGGTTTGGGTGATGTTGATTTATGGTCGGTCAAAGTGGCATTTTTCAGGGCCGCATTTTGCGTCATCACGATGTGCCACAAAAATTCGGCATGATCATGTTTGCCCAGCTCGCGCCAAGTCATAAAATCGAAATTGGAAATGGCCGTAACGCGACCCAGACCATCATGAAACTGCACGAGACGCGTACCTGCTTTGTCATCGATCACCTCGGCATCGTCAGGAATTTTTTTCACGCGCAGATTTTGATACGGCCGGAACCTGACATCGAATTTTGTATTGTCGGCAAAGACAACAGTCGAGGTGAAATCCCGCAATGCGAGCTTTGGTATCAACTCGGACAGTTGAGTATTTTTTTCGCGATCATTGCGCAAGTCGTCGGCATCGGCGCTAAAAAAATTATCCGCCGACGGCTCATCATCTGCGTCGCTGGCATCATCTGTCGATTGATCCTTGGGCACACGTTTCTCGCGCTTTTCAACAAACCCACCCTTCGCCGTCCAGTTGAGACCAACATGCCCCAGACCGTAGCTCGCGAGCAAGGGATCATCCAGCTTTACCTGCTCGGCTTCGACAATTAAATTACCACCAGAGCGCACCCATTCGCGAATCTGCTTCACGCGTGCTGGCGTCATGCGCACCAGGCGTCGGTCACCCAACATCAGGGTGGTATTTTTTACCGCACCTTTTTTCTCGCTCGCCAGCGCCTCATCCCAGCTGCTGTCACCTTTAACGATCTGTATGCTGGCACCCATCTCTTCGAGAGTTCGCTGCATCGCTAGATAAGGATTGGCGCGCGCCTCGCCCTGCATGCCCACCCATTCATCACGATCAACAATTTCATACCAGTTGAGCGCGATGTAGGTGAGTGCGGCGAGCAGCGCTGTCAAGCCAAGTGCCCACCACCATGCTGGCTTTACATTGGCCAACTTCACGGTGAAGCTCCACTCGCCGCAGCACCATTGAATGCGGGCTTGGCTGAGGCCACACGGCGAACATTGAAGTGGGTAACCCAGGCGTCAATCAAGGGCGTGATTTCTGCTGGCTGCAATGTCTGCCGCGCATACGCGACGCGCTGCCAAATGGAAATCAGCGCGGCAAAGTAGCCAGCCTTCGCATCACCATCGGCTTCGCTTCCGTACGTCTGTCTGACGCATCCGACCAATTCCAGCTCGGTATCACCGCGCGCAATATCGATTCGCCCGTCCTGAATGAGCGACACCAACGCACCGCGATACAGGAGGCTGACCGCGCCACGGGTGTCCCCTGCGGCCAATAAATTTCGCGCGGTGGCCGGCACGCTGTCGGGTAAGGATTCAGGCCGCACATCCAGCCCGAACAATACCTCGGGTGCATCGCGAGATTTGCCCAGACGCCAGCCCTGAAGCCCAACATGGCGTGCGATTAAATAAATCAACGCCAGCACCAACAGCGTGCCCCCGATCCAGGCAATCACGCGCGCGCTTTTTGCGAAAAATTCGGCGATGGCGATAAGCCATTTGTTGTCATATTTTTTCTGGGGCTTTTTTTCTCCGCCCCATTCCGGCCCGACATATTTTATTTCCCAGGACTTTTGATACTCGCCAAATTCTTTCGCCGCCAGCACGCGCTGTGCCGCGTCATCTGCGCCCGTTTCTGGCGTTTGTGCGTCGTTTGCATCATCGTTAGCGGCAGCGTTTTCAGCAGGCGTCTGCGCAATAACGTGCTCAACCGGCATGGCTGCAAAGGCCAGCCCACCGACGAAAATCAACACCGCAGCGGCACGCTGCGCCAGCGATGCGTTAACTGTATTCGCCGAGGCCAGCCGCGCGGCCATGCGCTTGAACTGCAGCTCAACATCCCAGCCTTCAATCGCGGTGCGGCAATTTAAATAAATCGCGAATCCGGCCGCAACATAAAATGGCTCAAGCACTGAAATCATCACCGCGTTAATGGCGTTGCTTAAATAATGCTCAGCCTGACTTTTTTCTGGATTTATCATCGATTGCCAGCTAAAACTAAATACTGGCTCGCCGGGACTCAGAAGATTAATCAACAAATAAACCGAAAACACTATCGTGACTTCAACAAACATGCTCATCACCGTGAGCCCAATCGCGGCACCACTGCCTTCTCGCGCCAGCACGCGTCGGCGTTTGACGCCAAGCTTGCCATGCACACCTTCAAGCTGCACCACGGGCAATGTAAACGAGCGCGCTGGATTAAAGCGCGCGTAGGTCAGTGCGGCAAACAAACCGTTGTTCCACCACAGGCGCTTCAATGCTGCACGCGTTTCGCGCAAATTAGGCGTGGCACCAAATACCGCGCCCGAGAGCACATGCAGCAACACGCGATCAAACGCGGGCTTGAGCCACCATAAAATCATCACCGCCAGCGGCGGGTATTTCCAGCACAGCACATTAATCAATAACGCGGCAGGCAGATAAACTACGCACCACGCTTTGATCAACGACCCCCACCAGGTCTGCGCCATGGCATAGCCGAGATCAATCGCTTCCCATGCAGTGCGTGGGCGTAGCGCGATGGCGATATTTTCAAGCCGCACTGTTGGCCTTTGCGGCGTTGGTGGCTGCGTTGTTGGCTGAGTTGGCGGCAGCATTACCACCCCGCCCCACAAAAATAAAATAAGCCAGCGTGACCGCCCACAACGCGATGCCCACCGCATACTTCACCTGCACCGGCGGTACACGCGATGCTGACCAGAACGCTTCAATAAAGGCGGCTAAAAAAGTCAGCAATGCCGCACCGTACACCACACCAATAATATCGGGCATGCGCGATTTCACCGCGGCAAAACGCGTTTGCCGACCCGGTGCGATCAGCGCCATGCCGAGCATCAATCCCGCAGCACCCGACAGCACAATGCCGGTTAACTCAAACGCACTGTGACCCGCCACAAAGCCCCAGAATGTTTCGATATAGCCAACGTGGGTAAGGTGCCCTGCGACGGCGCCAATAAATAAACCGTTGAACAACAGAAAAAATATCGCGCCGACACCAAACAACAGTCCGCCTGCAAAACATTGAAAATCGATGCGCACATTGTTGGCCACATAAAACCCAAACATCGCGAAATCGCCGCTGGCATCGCGCTGCAAACCGAGGCGCTGATTACCCGGCGCATACATCTGCTGCACCTCCGCCATTTGCTCGGGCGAGACAATGGTGTAAGCGAACTCCGGAAAATACTGGATGGCAATAATGCAGGCAATTAGCGGGCCAACAAATAATAATGCGCTCGCCCAGATATAGCTCGAATGCTGACGCACCAGCCGTGGCAATCCCGCGCGCAAAAAACGTCCCACACCGCCACTCAATTCCTGCGCACCGTATAAAGCCTGATGACCCGCGAGCACCAACCGTTCAAGACGCTCGACTAGCGTGCTGCTGTAATGCCGATCACGCGCGAGTGCTAAATGATGACAAATCTCGCGATAGCGGCGCGGCAACTCATCAAGCGGCCAGGCGAACGCAGCATCTATTGGCTTCGCCGTTTTTGAGTTGTCAGTTTTGAGCGTGCGGCGTTGGGTGGCCGTAAGTGACATGCCGTGTTCAAATTGATCCCAACGGGCGCGATATTGCGATTCAAAATTTTCCTGCTTCACGCGCAGCCCCTCGTTACTTTTTTATTCATGACCTGCGCCCCACCAAAAAATTAGCCAGTCGCACCACGCGCGTTGCAGCATCTGTCGTATCGTATTTGCTCACGGCGGGAAGTACGGCTTCGGCATGGCTCGCCAATTCATTCGCACGCTCGGTTGACCACGTGGCGCGACGTTCGGCGAAATCAATCACGGCGCGCTGCTCGGTGAGATTAAGCGCCATGTTTAACGCCGGGTTCGGTATCAGAGGTTCCGCAATCGGCATGCCTTTTGACACGCGCTTTCTTTCGACATGAACCACAATGGTGCCCGCCGCGAGATCGCCCAAGCGTTTAAAATCACGATTCAGCAGCATCGCAATCAACCCAAAGCCGTAGCACACCGGCAAAAAATCGACCGCACGAATCAGATTTCGCGCCACCGATGCACGCCACTGCACCGGTGTGCCATCTTCATGCAGCACTCGCAAATCACAAGCGCGCTTGCCCGGCGTTTGGCCATTGCGCAGCACTTCGAATAGCACCGGATACGCCCATTCCAACACAAACGCCGCCAGCGCCATCAGCCCGCTACCCACCTTGCCAAATATCCCGACGATAATGCCAAACACCGTCAGAATCGCCAGCCTTACCAACAAATCTAGCAGCCATGCCCGCGCTCGCGGCATGGGCCCCGCCACCTTCAGCAAAAGCTCAATCCCCTCCGGCGTGGGCACCGTGCGTATTGTATCGAGCATGGTGAATGCTGTTGAACCGTTTTTAGTCAAAGCCGTGCCGCCCGAAAAATGGTTCCAAATCGGTGGAGTTTTTTTAGCGCTACTAATCGCTGAATGATTTTATTCAGCGAGAAAAATATCGCGGTAAGCAGCGTAAGTTGATGCATAAAGAAGCGGAAGTGCGACAAAAATGCCCAGACCGAACGGCAATACCGCAATAATCATGATGACAAAAAATACGATGCCATAAACCAAGAAAGGGAGGAAATTTTTAAGGCACGCGAAAAAACTCATGCGCATCGCAGCCAATGGCGCAACATTTTGCACCGCCACCAGACAAGGCGCAAACCAGAAGGCCATGGCAATGGGCACATAAAGCGCGAGGATTACCAGCCCGATCACCAGCACCGAGAGAACGGCTCCACCACTCATCAGACTCGATAGTGATTCAGCATTGCCGCTCACCAGCGCGCCCAGAATGCCCGCAGAGCCCAGAAAAATCATGAACAAAACAGCAGCGACCAGCAACAGCACCAGCGAAGCTGCGATAAATAAAACACCGACAATAATCAATGGCCCCGCTTTCTCTTTGAAGCCGGCGAATAAATCGCCAATTTCCAACGGCCTGCCGTTGCGCTGCTCCTGACACCCCATCATGAGCCCACCCACAAAAACAGAGAACAGGACGTACGAGATCAAACTACCCAAAATTGGAATAAATCCAAGCACAATCGAAATAACAATCATGATGACTGCGCACACAATCCAGGCGATGGGTGACTGCGTAAAAATGCCCCAGCCGGTGCCGATCCAGCTTAGCCCATTACCAGCCGGCACTGATCTGCCACCATTGATAAGTTCAGCGTCGGCATCTGATGACGCGCTGATGACATCGACACTCGGTGATTGATACGGATTAACAGGTTTATTCGGCTCCATATTGCACTCCCTTTGGCATAATGAAATGGCGGTGTTTATTCTTCGTAAATCATTTTAACGTGCGTCCTGCGCCCACGCGAAAAATGAAATGATTTTTTCGTGGCAAAAAGCACTGGGCAGCCTGTGCGTTTGTGCGCCTATACATTTAACCGCTCACAGCATGCCACACCTTCAACACATCCACTGTTTCTTTGACATCATGCACGCGGAGAATTTTTGCGCCGTTTTGCGCGGCAATCAGTGCTGTGGCGAGACTGGCGGGGAGCCGTTCGCCAACTTCTCGCCCGGTGACAGCACCGAGCGACGATTTCCGCGAAAATCCGGCGAGCACGGGGAACCCTAGCTGAGCCAAAGCATTCAGCTCGCGAAGCAGAGTGAAATTATGCGCAACAGTTTTGCCGAAACCAAAGCCGGGATCAATGACGATACGATCACGAGCAATCGCAGCCGCCTCGCACGCAAGCACGCGCGACTGCAAAAAATCACGCACCTCGGTCACAACATCTGAATAATGTGGTGCCTGCTGCATCGACGCTGGCGCACCTTGTTTATGCATCAAACACACGGCCACATTTGCTGCCGCACACGCCTCAATCGCGCCTACCGCTTGCAGCGCGTTGACATCATTAATCATAGCCGCACCGAGGCGTATCGCTTCGCGCATAACTTCTGATTTTTGCGTATCCACCGAAACAATTGCACCCTCACGTACCAAAATTTCTAGTACCGGCATGACGCGGTCAAGCTCCTGCTGTAACGTTGCCGCAGTAGCCCCCGGACGCGTGGATTCGCCGCCGATATCGATGATCGCTGCACCTTCTGTCATCATCTGCCGAGCATGTGCTAGCGCCTGATCGCGCGCAAAAAATTTTCCGCCGTCAGAGAATGAATCGGGCGTGACGTTGACGATGCCCATGACGATGGGGCGAGCGAGATCGAAAGTGTGATTGCCGCAACTAAGCTTCATATTGGTTTATTTAATATTTTAATTTTTGCTGCCGCCAAACAAAACGGGCGACTCGTAAGTCGCCCGCATGATTTAACTGATTTATTAATCCACCAATTTATTGTGTGCCTTCAACCGGCTGAGTGGTGACTTCCGGTTTCGCTTCAGGCTTGGTTACGATAACCGGCGTAGCCCCATCAGTATCACCGCCTGATTTAGGCTTGAACGGCATGCTTGACGGTTTTGGTGGACGCGCTGGCCTGCCTTCCATGATGTCCTTGATCTGATCTGCGTCGATAGTTTCGTATTCGAGCAGCGCCTTGGTCATGGCTTCGATTTTGTCGCGATTCTCTTCAATAACTTTACGCGCTAATGCATATTGCTCGTCGATAATGCGACGGATTTCGGCGTCCACTTTACGCATCGTTTCTTCCGACACATTGGTTTGCCGCGTGACTGAGCGGCCCAAAAACACTTCGCCTTCATTTTCGGCATAGACCATCGTGCCCAGCGCATCCGACATGCCATAACGCGTGACCATATCACGCGCAAGTTGTGTGGCGCGCTCAAAGTCGTTCGATGCGCCGGTGGTCATTTGATTCATGAACACTTCTTCAGCAATACGGCCGCCAAACAGCACAGCGATGCGCGACATTAAATACACGCGGTCATACGCGTAACGATCCTGCTCCGGCAATTGAATCGTCACCCCCAGCGCGCGACCGCGCGGGATGATGGTGACCTTGTGCACCGGATCGCTCTTCGGCATCAAATAGCCCAAAATCGCGTGGCCGGATTCGTGATACGCAGTGTTCTTGCGCTCTTCCTCATCCATCACCATTGAGCGACGTTCAGCACCCATCATAATTTTGTCTTTGGCGCGCTCGAAATCTTCGTGGTCAACCAAGCGCTTGCTGCCGCGTGCCGCAAACAGCGCCGCCTCGTTCACCAGGTTCGCCAAATCTGCGCCTGAAAAACCAGGGCAACCACGCGCAATAATCGCAGGATTCACATCAGGTGCAATCGGCACTTTACGCATATGTACCAGCAAAATTTGCTCACGGCCACGCACATCCGGCAACGGCACGGTGACTTGACGATCAAAGCGACCGGGGCGCAATAGCGCCGGATCAAGCACGTCAGGACGGTTGGTGGCGGCGACCACAATCACGCCCGCCGTCGCTTCAAAACCATCCATCTCCACCAGCAATTGATTCAGTGTTTGTTCGCGCTCATCGTTGCCACCACCGACCCCGGCACCACGCTGGCGACCCACTGCATCGATCTCGTCGATAAAAATAATACAGGGCGAATTTTTCTTGGCTTGCTCGAACATGTCACGCACACGCGCCGCACCCACACCCACAAACATCTCAACGAAATCAGAACCAGAGATCGAAAAAAATGGAACTTTCGCCTCGCCTGCTATCGCGCGCGCGAGCAATGTTTTACCGGTTCCGGGCGAACCCACCATCAATACGCCGTGCGGAATACGTCCGCCGAGCTTCTGGAATTTTGACGGGTCCCGCAGGAAATCGACCAATTCAGACACTTCTTCCTTGGCTTCGTCACAACCGGCTACATCAACAAAGGTGATTGGGTTGGTGCTTTCGTCCAGCATTTTTGCCCGGCTTTTGCCGAATGAAAATGCGCCACCTTTGCCGCCGCCCTGCATTTGCCGCATAAAGTAAATCCATACACCGATGAGCAGCAATACAGGGAATGATGAGAGTAGGAGACTGACCAAAACCGATTGCGTTTCTTCTTCGCGCATTTCGATTTGCGCGCCGGATTTACGCAAATCTTCCCACATGTAAAGGTCTGCAGAACCTGGCGTAGAGACGATCTTGGCTTCGCCTTTGTTGTCGCGCAGCGTTATTTTTAGTGTTCGAAGACTTTCTTGTTTGATTTTTTCGATGTTGCCGTTTTTGGCTTCGGTCATCATTTGCGAATAGCTCATGACATCACGTTGCCCGCTACTTTTCGAAAATGAGATAAACAGCATCATCAAGACAATGCCGATAACAAGCCAAAGACCAATATTTTTAACCCAGTTGTTCACTCGCGTTCCTTCGATGTGGTGCTACTCAGTTTGTACGTTTTAAATTAGTGTACTGCGCTATGAAAAATAACAAATTCAAACTATATCGTACACCAAACATAATGCGCCGTTTTTAATCTGCCGCAATATGCCTTTTCGGCACTTTCGCCAGTAAATAAACTTCACGACTTTCGTCGCGTGATGCACTTGGTTTTTTCGTGGCCACATGTGAAAATTGACTGCGCAATAGCTTCACAAACGGCTCGAACCCTTCACCCTGGAATACCTTGACTATAAAAACCCCGTTAGGTTGCAAAAACTTGACCGCGAAATCCATCGCCAACTCACCGAGAGCAAACAAACGCGCCTGATCGGTAAGCGGTATTCCGGTCATATTGGGGGACATATCGGAAATCACAAGGTCTACGAGCTTGCCTTCCAATTCCGCAATGACGGCATTCAGACCGGCATCCTCAGAAAAATCAGCCTGAATAAAGATCACGCCCGGTACCGCTTCCATTGGCAGTAAATCAATGGCCACCACTTTGCCTGGGTTTTTGCCGCCTTGATTTTGCCCACCTGAAACTTTTTTAATCGCCAATTGCGACCAGCCGCCGGGTGCGGAGCCCAGATCTACGACCACGTGGCCGGGCTTGATAAGCGATTGTTTGTTGTCGATTTCCTGTAATTTGTAGACGGCGCGCGAGCGATAGCCCTCTTCCTGCGCCTTCTTCACATACGGGTCGTTCAGGTGGCGGGTCACCCAGTCCTTGCTGTTTTTGGGACGCGCGTTGGCCATAGCCTTTATAATCCTTTCATGAAAACATTATTATCCCCCACCGAGCGCCGCGAACTGCGCGCTCAGGCACATTCTTTGTCACCCGTGGTGATGATCGGCAACGAAGGTTTAACCGCGGCGGTGCTCAAAGAAATCGACTCTGCCATCACGGTGCATGAGCTTATCAAAATTCGCGTATTCAACGACGAACGCGGCGCGCGCGAAGCATTCCTGCATGAAATGTGCGAAAAACTTTCACTGGCACCTGTGCAGCACATCGGCAAAATTGTGGTGGTGTATCGCTTCAACGCCGAAAAAGCCAAAGCCGCCAAGCTCGCTGCTGCGAAAAAAGCCAGCATGCCGAAGCCGCCACGATTGACCAAGCGCGAGGAAGAGGCGGGATTGAAAGTGTCGGCGAAGCGTCGGCGCGTGGTGCGATAACCCTAGCGCGATAACCCTAGTGGTGGTGCGGCTTTCAGAGCAATAGTGCTCGTAGAGAGCCGCCGATATTGGACTTTCGAAAGTAATCATGACTGAACCTGCCGATAAGCCTGCATTCACTGTCCCACCACCAGCTGATCGCGTTTCCATCACCCAGCATCGCATTACGCTCAAAGGCAAATCACTCGCCTACACCGTGACCTGCGGCACCTTGGTGTTGAAAGAGGAATCAGAAAAAGAGGGCTTGGCCGAAGCGGAGAAGGCTAGGGCAACGGTTTTTTTCGTCGCTTATGTGCTGGATAAAACCGAATCTGCAGCCAAGCGTCCCATCACGTTTTCATTCAATGGCGGGCCGGGCTCGAGTTCAGTCTGGATGCATTTGGGTTTGGCCGGGCCGAAGCGCGTGTTGCTTGATGAAATGGGCGCAGCGCCGCCGCCGCCGTACAGCCTGATCGATAACGATTACTCGCTGCTCGATTCAACCGATTTGGTATTTATCGATCCGGTCGGTACCGGTTATTCACGCATGGTCGCGGGCGAGAAATTAAAAACGTATCACGATTACCAACACGACCTCGAATCCATTGGTGAATTTATTCGCCTGTACACCACGCGTTACGCACGCTGGAGCAGCCCGAAATTTTTAATTGGCGAAAGTTACGGCACCACGCGGGCGGCGGCGTTGTCGAATCATTTATTTGATCGCTACGGCATGGCGCTCAACGGGGTAATGCTGATTTCAATTGCGCTCGATATGCAAACGCTGCGCTTCGATCACGGCAATGATCTGCCACCGGTTTTATTTCTACCGACCTACGCCGCAACCGCGTGGCATCACCAGCGCTTGTCGCCGCAACTGCAAAGCAAACCATTGCGCGATTTGCTGGATGAAGTCACCGCATTTGCGATGAATGAATATGCCACGGCGCTATTGCAGGGCAATCAACTATCCGCCGACAAACGCGCCGCACTCGCGGTAAAAATAGCGGGCTATACGGGGCTTGATATCGGCTATGTTTTGCGCTCGAATTTGCGCATCGATATTTTTCGCTTCTGCAAAGAGCTGCTGCGTGATGAAGCCAAAACGGTCGGCCGACTCGACAGCCGCTTCACCGGCGTGGATCGCGACAGCGCGGGTGAGCAAATTGAATTTGATCCGAGCTATACGAATCTCTACGGCGCATACGCGGCATGTTTGAATGATTACGTGCGCCGTGATTTGGGGTACGAAAATGATTTGCCGTATGAGGTTTTAAAATCGCTTTATCTCGATTGGGGCTGGGATCAATTTGCGAATCGCTATGCTTCCGTGAGCGAATCACTTCGCCAGGCAATGTCAAAAAATCCGTACCTGAAGGTTTTTGTGGCCAACGGTTTGTTTGATTTCGCCACGCCGCATTTCGCGAGCGACTATACGTTTAGTCATTTGGGGCTCGATGAATCGCGCGCCAGCAATATTGAAACCGCGTATTACGATGCGGGGCACATGATGTATATCCACGAGCCAAGCTTAAAAAAATTATCAGGCGATTTGCATCAG
>JANXWW010000118.1 GCA_025350945.1 Burkholderiales bacterium | reverse complement strand
TCGCTATCGCTATCGTTACCACTGCCGCTGCTGCCAATCACGGCGTGGTGCATAGCCACGCGCGGATCGCTCAGATGAAATTTACAATCCGAGCCGCGACCAATGCGGACTTGATCGATGTTCAGTGTTTGCTGGACGCGCGTAACCTGGCCCAGTTTGTTGCGGGTGAGTTGTATTAAAAGAAGTTTCATTTCGTTACCAGTAAAAAAATACTGAAACGATGTGCGCTACCAGTGCCGCAAGCAGCGCAAAAGAAATGGGGATGTGGATGTACAACCATAAATCCAGCAGCGCCTTGAAACGCACATCCGAGCGCGCCCGGTCCACCCATTTTTGCTTGCGCAGCAGCAGCGAATAGAGATCACGGTTTTGTTTTTGCTCTTCACCTTTCAGCGTTTTGCCGATTTTTTCGAGATAGTTCACCGCACGTTTGGTCGGGCAATTGTCGGGCCGATGTAAAAATTGCGCGAGCACACCGCCACCGATGCGGGTATTTTTGATTGATTCTGTTGCCACCCCATTGATTTCGTCCGACATCGCCATCGCGGTGCGGCGAATTTCGCGATCTAGGTCGGCAATTTTTTGCACCAGACTGTCGAGCGTTTCCTCGCCCATGTTGGCGGTCATCAGGGCGGGAAAGCGCAGGTAGGCGAACACACCAAAGAAGCCTGAAAAAATCACGATCAACATCAACACATAGGCCAGCGTATGGACGTTCCAGCCCACCTGAAAGCCGGTATGAAGCGTGGCCACCACGATCAGTGAGCCGCCAACGTAGACGTGTGCAGATAGCCAACCCTGAATGCCGCTGATGTTGGCCTTGTAACGTCGCTTTCGCACGCCCAGCCACATCAGCCAAACGATGAGCAATGCGCTAATCGTGCCCAGCATATATCCCACGACGGTGCCGCCATAGCGCCCCACGGGAAAAGTAAACCAGGCAAACGCGGCGATGGAAGCCACCATCAGCAGCGTCGCAACTTTGAGATAGCGGTACCGTCTGTATTCGAGAAATGTACGATGCTTCATATGTTGTAGAGCCTCCCTGCTGAACTGATGCTGTGGTCTTATGTGTTAAATTTTTTATACAGTTTTATCGTTTTTCTGGCTTTCACGCTGCGCATACTGCGCTTGATACGTATCTAAAGTCTAACTGTTTTTAGCAAAATAAAAAACGTGTTTTCTTTGCCTGGCGCAAAAACCCATACCCTGATTAAGGTATAGGTAGCTTGTTTACTGTGTGACTGAGGCCGCTTGAAAATGAGCAGGCTATAATTCTGCCGGGCGTTTCGTGTGCCCTGTATATTTTATAGCCCGCTGTTTAGTCACTCCCCTCGAATTTTTTTAGATCACTACATTGATTCCCTTTATCTTGATGGCAAGTTTGATGTTGATTGGTGCACTCGCGTTTGTGCTGGTGCCTTTGTTACGCTCACGAAACGCCCAAGCGGATGGCTCGGCAAAAAGTCTGACCGACAACGCGAGTAATGTGGCTATTTTTCGCGCGCAAAAAGCCGAGATTGAACAGGATTTTGCAGGCGCGCTGATTAGCGTTGCCGAGCGCGATCATGCTTTGCAAGAGTTGTCTGTTCGGGTTCTGTCCGAAGTAAAAGGTGATGCGTCGTCCATTCATGCGGCATCGGCGACGAGCAATGTTATTTCTCGCGGCGTCTGGATTTTTGCTACTACCGCGGTGATCGGTATTCCGTTATCGGCGGTGCTGCTTTATGCAACGTTGGGCTCGCCGCAATTGGTTACAGGAGTTGCAGCCGGGGTTGCCACCGCTACGCGTGCGCCCGCAACGGCGAATGCAAATGTCGGCGCAGCATCGCCAGACGCTGCCAACGTTTCCCCCGAAGTTTCAGACAAACAGATTCTCGCGATGGTCGATTCTCTGGCCGAAAAAATGCAGCAGAATCCGGGCGATCCAAAAGGCTGGGTGCTGCTGGCAAGATCGCAAAATGCGCTAGGCCGCTTTGCCGAGGCTGCCAAATCATACGAACGCGCTATCGCTTTGTTACCCAACGACGCGCAAATTTTGGCCGACTACGCCGATGCAAGTGCTATGACGCAGGACGGTCGTTTTGATGGCAAGCCGCTCACACTCATCAAGCAAGCACTGCAAGCCGATCCCAATAATATGAAAGCGCTTGCCCTAGCGGGCACGGCAGAAATGCGCCTGGGCAATAAAGCGCAAGCATTAAAACATTGGGAAAAACTCAAAGCGCTGGTGGCCAAAGATTCCGACGATGCCCGTGAAGTGGATTCGATTATTGCGGAAGTAAAGGGGGCCAGTGAAGGTAAGCCGGTTCTGCCGTCTGCGCCACCCGCGCCGCCTGCGGCTTTGCCTGCCGCTGCCGCTGCCGCTGCGGTAGCCAGCGCCAGCGCAGGCAAGACCACTTCTGGCAGCGTAACAATATCGCCAGAGCTTGCCGCCAAAATCGCGCCCGGCGACACACTATTTGTATTTGCGCGTGCTGTTGGTGGGCCCAAAAAAGGGCCCAAAATGCCGCTGGCGATTGTGCGCGTGCCCGTACCCAAAATCTGGCCGTTTCAATTCTCACTCGATGATTCCATGGCAATGGCACCGGGCATGAATTTGTCCGCGTTTCCGGAAGTCACCATTGAAGCGCGTATTTCGAAATCGGGCGGTGCGCAGCCCCAGCCGGGCGATCTGGTGGGGCAAAGCGCGCCGCTTAAACCGGGTGCCAGCAATATCGGCGTGGCGATTTCGCGCGCGCTGCCTTAAAGACCTAAAGATAATCTTTCGATGACCGAGCCAAGTTTGCAGGCAAAAAACCTCACGCTCACGCGCGGTGGACGGCTGCTCTTTGCTAATTTGGATTTTTCAATTGCGCGTGGCGAGGCGCTGGTGTTGCGCGGTGCAAATGGCAGCGGCAAAACGAGTTTATTGCGCGTATTGGCGGGCTTAACGATGGCCGATGATGGCGTGATTTCATGGGACGATGCGCCTTGGAAATCTGCCTCATCTGTGCGGCGCGCAAACGTGCTTTATCTGGGGCATGCCAATGCATTGAAAGATGAATTAACTGCGGCTGAGAATTTGGCCGATGGCCTTGGCTTTGATGGCATGACAATCAGCGCAGAAAATCAGCATCGTGCACTTGAGCGCGTGGGCTTGATGGCGCGTCGTGACTTGCCCGCGCGACGCTTGTCGCAAGGCCAGAAACGGCGCATCGGCCTAGCCCGTTTGCTGCTTACGCAAAAACCGCTTTGGCTACTCGATGAACCCACCAATGCACTTGATGCGGACGGTGTTGCACTGTTCACCGACATCGTGGATGAGCATCTGGCGCGCGGCGGTATGGCCTGTATTGCCACGCATTTAACAATGCAAATTCATGCGCCGGTGCGTGAGCTGAATTTGGCGGAGTCAGCTTGATGGCGAACGTTGCAATTTCCCCGGAGAATGGCGTGCTACTTGCCTTTCGGCGTGATTTGCGTCTGGCGGTGCGGAGTAAAGGCGAAGTCATTCAGGCGATGGTATTTTTTGTCATGGTGGTGAGTTTATTTCCGCTGGCCGTTGGTGCGGAATCGGCATTGTTGAAGCGCATCGCACCCGGTGTGATGTGGGTCGCCGCGCTGTTGTCGGTGCTACTCACGCTGCCGCGCATATTTGCGAACGATTATGCTGATGGCACGCTGGAACAACTCGCGATTTCACCTTATCCCATGGCGGTCATTGTTGCCGGCAAAATGTTGGCGCACTGGTTTACGACCGGTCTGCCGCTGGCCATCGTCGCTCCGGTACTCGGCCTGCAATTCGGCTTGGGTGCCCATGAACTTGGCGTGATTGTTTTAAGTCTTATGCTCGGCACACCCGTGTTATCGATGATTGGCGCAGTTGGCGCAGCGTTAACGCTCGGTGTGCGGGGCGGCTCGATCCTTACCGCGCTGTTGGTGCTACCCTTGTACATTCCCGTATTGATCTTCGGCGCGGGTGCTGCGGAAGCATCAATGGCGGGTATTGATTACACGGCAAATTTATCGTTGTTGGGTGCGGGATTGTTATTGGGTGCATTGGCATCACCGTTAGCAGTGGCTGCAGCGGTCAAGATTGCATTGGATTAATTTTTCATCAAGTGTAGGCACATATTGTGAGCATTTTTAAATACGCATCGCCATCCACTTTCTATCCTCTCGCGGGGAAAATGGCACCATGGTTCGCCGTGATTGCCGCGATTCTAGGCGCGGCTGGGCTTTATCTCGGCCTATTCCGCGCCCCAGTGGATTTTCAGCAGGGCGAAGTCTATCGCATTATTTTTATTCACGTGCCGACGGCCTGGATGGCGATGCTGATTTACGTCATCATGGCCGTCTATGGCGTGATGGCGTTAACATTTAATACGCGCTTGTCTTCGATGATGATCGAAGCGCTCGCGCCGACGGGCGTCATGTTTACCGTGCTGGCACTATGGACGGGTGCGCTATGGGGCCGACCCACTTGGGGCACCTATTGGGCGTGGGATGCGCGCATGACCTCCACGCTTATATTGCTGTTTTTGTATATTGGCTATATGGCGCTGGTGAACGCGATGGACGATAAAAAGCGCGCCGATAAAGCGGGTGCCTTGTTGGTGATTGTCGGTTCGGCGAATGTGCCGATTATTTATTTTTCAGTAAAGTGGTGGAACACCCTGCATCAAGGCTATTCGGTGGCGGCAAGTGGCTCCAGCATGGATGCGAGCATGCGCATGCCGATGCTGCTGATGACGTTTGCCTGCTGGGCTTATGCGATTGCGATAGCGCTGTGGCGGGTGCGCGCAATTATTCTGGAGCGCGAAAAAGAAGCGGCGTGGGTAGCTAATTTGCACGGCAGCGCATCACTTAAAACATCAGGAGTGCGCGCATGAACTGGAGCGAATTTTTTTCGATGGGTGAGCGTGCGTTTTATGTCTGGGGCTCGTTCGGTGCTTTTGGATTGGCGATTATTGTTGAGATATTGTTGTTGCGCATGCGATTGAAAAAGGTCACAGAAAAGGTAAAGATATGAAAGCGCGTCATAAACGATTTATGTGGATCGCGATTGGGTTGTCGATTATTGCTGTGGCCGTCACGCTGGTGCTACGCGCGTTCAATTCCAATCTCGTGTTCTTTTTCACGCCCTCTGAAGTGGCCGAACAAAAGGCACCGAAGGATCGCACCTTTAGGCTCGGTGGTTTGGTCACGGCGGGAAGTCTGGCGCGTACCTCGGACGGCCTCACTGTCAAGTTTGATGTGACCGATATCGCGAAGACGATTCCGGTAACCTACACCGGCATTCTTCCTGATTTATTTAAAGAAGGAAAAGGCGTAGTCGCACAGGGCAAAATCGGCGCGGATGGTGTATTTAAAGCCTCCGAAGTGCTCGCCAAGCACGATGAAAATTACATGCCGCCCGAAGCTGCCGAAGCGCTGAAAAAAGCCGGACATCCGATTGAAGGCAAAGTATTTGCAGGCCAAAAGCCGGTGGTCACGCAGGCCAGTTCAAATGCCAAACCATAACCTAACCTGAGCAGCGAAAATCATGATTCCAGAACTTGGTCACTTCTCTCTCATCTTGGCCCTCTGCCTGGCGGTCACGCTTGGCGTGGTGCCACTGGTGGGCGCATTTCGCCACGACAATCGCTTGATGAGTCTGGCCCGCCCGCTTGCGCAGGGACAATTTTTGTTTATCGTCTTCGCTTTTGGCTGTCTTGTTTATTCGTTTATCAGCAGCGATTTTTCAGTGACCAACGTCGCGACTAATTCGAATACCAAACTGCCGATTTATTACCGCATCACCGCGTCATGGGGCTCGCATGAAGGCTCGCTGTTGTTGTGGATGTTGATGCTGGCGGGCTGGACATTTGCCGTATCCATTTTCAGTAAAAATTTGCCGCTGGAAGTGATCGCGCGCGTGTTGGCTGTGATGGGTCTGATCGCAATTGGATTTTTGTTGTTTATGTTGATGACGTCAAACCCGTTTGAGCGCCTGATCCCCGCTGCGGTGGAAGGCCGCGATTTGAATCCGTTGCTGCAAGATCCCGGCATGATTTATCACCCGCCGATGTTGTATATGGGCTATGTGGGTTTCTCGGTCGCGTTTGCATTCGCGGTCGCGGCATTACTCGGCGGCAAACTGGATGCGACGTGGGCGCGTTGGTCGCGGCCATGGACAACAGCTGCGTGGATTTTTTTAACCATTGGTATCGCGCTGGGTTCAGCTTGGGCGTATTACGAATTAGGCTGGGGCGGCTGGTGGTTTTGGGATCCGGTCGAGAACGCATCATTCATGCCGTGGCTAGTGGGCACTGCGCTGATTCATTCGCTGGCCGTCACCGAAAAACGCGGCATCTTCAAAAGCTGGACAGTGTTACTCGCGATTATGGCGTTCTCACTTTCGTTGCTCGGCACTTTTTTGGTTCGCTCTGGCGTGCTCACGAGCGTGCATGCGTTCGCGACTGACCCGACGCGTGGCGTTTTTATTCTTGCGTTTTTAGTGATTGTGATCGGCTGTTCATTGGCGCTTTACGCATGGCGCGCGCCCACGCTGGGCCTCGCCAAAGCGCCAGGCTTGTTCACGCCTGTATCGCGCGAATCGTTTTTATTGGCGAACAATATTTTGATGGTGGTGGCGATGCTGGCCGTCGCCCTCGGCACCTTGTATCCGTTGTTTATGGATGCATTGGGCTAT